>JAJDXX010000170.1:2500-16819 GCA_022823055.1 Candidatus Binatia bacterium
TGGAGACGGTGTCGCCGTTGCCGTGCGAGAGGGTCGCGCTGGACGAAGGGCTGGGTCGGGTACTGTGCGAAGACGTGCGCTCGGCACGAAACGTCCCTTCCTTCGCCAATTCCGCCATGGACGGCTTCGCGGTCCGGTGGAGCGACGTGGCCGGCGCCGCGCCGTCCGCTCCGGTGTCCCTCAAGGTACGGGACGCGGTGGGCGCCGGCCGCGTGTCGCGGAAGCGGGTGCTCGCCGGAACCGCCATCAGGATCATGACGGGAGCGCCGGTGCCCGCGGGCGCCGACGCCATCGTTCGGGTCGAGTATACCGAGACCGCAGGTGAAGGCGTTGTGGTGTCTCGCACCGACGGTCAGGGCAGTCATATCCGGCCCGCTGGAGAGGACATCGGCAGGGGTGATGTGGTCCTGGAGCACGGCAGGGTCCTCGGCATCCCCGATATCGGGCTCCTGGCCTCCATCGGCAGACCGAACGTGCGCGTGCGCCGGCGCCCGGTAGTGGCGATCATCGCTACCGGCGATGAGCTTATCGGCGTCCGGGATCGCCCGGCGCCCGGGAAAGTGGTCAACAGCAACGGCTACACGCTGTCCTCCGCGGTAGCGGAGATCGGCGCCATCCCGAAGTCCTTCGGCATCGTGCGGGACGACCGAGAAAGCCTCACGCAAGCCTTCAGGGCCGCGCTGGCCTGCGACGCGCTGATCACCTCCGGCGGCGTGTCCGTGGGTGACTACGACTATGTCAAGGATGCCTTGGCGGACGCCGGGGTGCGCATGCGTTTCTGGAGAGTCGCCCAGCGCCCCGGACACCCGATGGCCTTCGGCGCGAGAGGCGCCAGGCCGGTGTTCGGTCTTCCCGGCAACCCGGTCTCGTCGCTGGTGTCGTTCATCCTCTACGTGCGCCCGTCGCTGCTCAGGATGATGGGCCATGAGAGCCTGTTCATGCCGGTTGTGCGCGCGAAGATCGCCCATGACATCAAGACCGCGCCGGGGCTCAAGGAATTCGTGCGCTGCCGCCTCGACGAGGACAACGGACGTTACCTCGCGTCGAGCACGGGCACCCAGAGCTCCGGGGTGTTGCGCTCCCTGTCCCTGGCCCAGGGCCTCGTGGTCGCGCGCGAGGACCAGACGGTGCTGCGCAAGGGCAGCCACGCCCCGGCCATCCTGCTCGATCAGCGGGGGCGGCGGCAGCAAAAGGAGATGGGGTTCTGAGCGCGGGTTACAGGGTGGGCCAGGGCTTCGATATCCATCGCCTCGTACCGGGCCGGAAACTGATCCTGGGCGGCGTCCCGATCCCGCACGAGACCGGCCTTTCGGGCCATTCCGATGCCGACGTGCTGCTTCACGCCCTGATGAACGCGCTCCTCGGGGCCATGGGCAAGGGCGACATCGGCACTCATTTCCCGGACACGGACCCAGCTTTCGCGGGAGCCTCCAGCGTCAGTCTCCTCGGTCACGTCCTCGGGCTCATGCGCGAGGACGGCTTCGCCATCGTCAACGCCGACGTCACCGTCATCGCTCAGCGCCCCCGGCTATCGCCGCACTTCGCCGCCATGAGGACCAGTCTGGCCCGTCTCCTGGGGGTGTCCGAGGAGGCCGTCAACGTCAAGGCCGGCACCATGGAAGGGCTCGGCTCCATCGGCGACGGGAAGGCCATGGCCGCCCTGGCGGTGGTCTTGCTGCACGGGAGTTAACGGCGCTGCGGCGGGGTCTCTCCGGTTGCCAAGCCGGTAGGCGTCTTTTAGAATCCGTTCACCATCAACGTTAACCGTCCATTGCGCAATTCTCTGCGCCGCGGCGCCGGACCCGAAGCTTGTCGGCGGTGCCGGTGTCCGTCAAGGAGGGATCAATGGCAGACGACGCGATCGAAGTCCTGTTGGAAGAAGGGCGGACCTTTCCGCCCCCCGATGAGTTCAAGCAGTCCGGAAACCTGAACGACCCGACGGTGTGGGAGCGGGCGGACAAGGACCCGGAGGGGTTCTGGGCCGAGCAGGCGCGGCAACTGGATTGGTTCAAGCCCTGGGACAAGGTGCTGGAGTGGGACTGCCCCTGGGCCAAGTGGTTCATCGGCGGCAAGCTCAACGTCTCCTACAACTGCCTCGACCGCCACGTGAAAACGGCGCGCAAGAACAAGGCCGCCATCATCTGGGAGGGGGAGCCCGGCGACGAGCGGGTGCTGACCTACCGCGATGTCTGGCGCGAGGTCAACAAGTTCGCCAACGTGCTCAAGAACCTCGGGGTGCGGAAGGGTGACCGGGTGGCGCTCTACCTGGGCATGGTGCCGGAGCTCTTGATCGCCATGCACGCGTGCAACCGCATCGGCGCGGTGCACAGCGTCGTGTTCGGCGGTTTCAGCGCCGAGTCCCTCAGCGACCGCATCAACGACGCCTCGGCCAAGGTGCTGGTCACGGGCGACGGCGGTTACCGGCGGGGTACCATCATCCCCCTGAAGAAGAACGCGGACGAGGCCGTCGAGAATTCGCCTTCCATCGAGAACGTGGTGGTGGTGCAGCGCGTGGGCGCCGAGTCCGGCGCCGTCATGAAGGAGGGCAGGGACCACTGGTGGCACGAGCTGATGGCCGACGCCCCGCTGTGGTGCGAGCCCGAGCACATGGACAGCGAGGACATGCTCTTCAGCCTCTACACCAGCGGCACCACGGGCAAGCCTAAGGGCATTGTCCACACCTCCGCGGGCTACCTCCTCGGCGTCTACCTCGCCAACAAGTGGGTCTTCGATATGAAGGAGGACGACGTCTTCTGGTGCGCCGCGGACATCGGCTGGGTCACCGGCCACACGCACATCGTGTACGGCCCCATGGCCAACGGCGTCACCCAGGTGATGTACGAGGGCTCCCCCGACTGGCCGGACAAGGACCGGTTGTGGCGCATGGTGGAGAAGTACGGCGTCACCATCTTCCATACCGCGCCCACCGCCATCCGCACCTTCATGCGCTGGGGCACCGAGTTCCCGGCCGCCCGCGACCTGAGCAGCCTGAGGCTCCTGGGCTCGGTGGGCGAACCCATCAATCCCGAGGCGTGGATGTGGTACCACGAGCACATCGGCGGCAAGAACTGCCCCATCATGGACACCTGGTGGCAGACCGAGACGGGACACCCGCTGATTACCCCGTTCCCGGGCGTGACGACCCTGAAGCCCGCGTCCGCCACCAAACCGTTCCCGGGCGTCGAGGCGGACATCGTGGACGAGCAGGGCAACTCGGTGCCGCTGGGGGGCGGCGGCTACCTGGTGCTGAAGCGGCCTTGGCCGGCCATGCTGCGCACGGTGTTCAACGACCCGGACCGCTACGTGGAAACCTACTGGAGCCGTTTCCCGGGCATGTATTTCGCCGGCGACGGGGCCAAGCGCGACGAGGACGGGTACTTCTGGCTGCTGGGCCGGGTGGACGACGTCATGAATGTCTCCGGGCACCGCATCAGCACCATGGAGGTGGAGAGCGCACTGGTTGACCACCAAGCGGTGGCCGAGGCCGCGGTCATCGGCAAGCAGCACGAGGTGAAGGGGCAGGGCATCTGCGCCTTCGTTTCGCTGATCGCCGGCGTCGACAACACGCCGGAGCTGGTCGACGAGCTGCGCGGCCACGTGGCCAAGAAGATCGGCGCCATCGCCCGGCCGGACGAGCTGTACTACGCGGCCGAGCTGCCCAAGACCCGGAGCGGCAAGATCATGCGCCGCCTCCTGCGCGACATCGCCGACGGCAAGGCGCTGGGGGACACGACGACCCTGGCGGACCCGACCGTGGTGGCGAAGCTGAAGGAGCAGTACGAGGAGGAGTGACGCTGCGTCACCCGAACACCTGGAAGTACATTTCCGCCAGGGATGGTTCCATGACGGCGGCGTCCTGCATTTCGTTTTGAATCGCGGGGCGCAGCGGGTCGTAGAGGCGGTTGACCTCGGCCAGGACGGCGGCTTCGTCCACCTTCGTGAGGCGGCCGCCGTCGACCACTATCTCTCCATTCACCAGCACCGTGTCGACAGAGCTGCCGTTCTCGCAGAAAACGAGTTGGGTGACGACGTCGTTGAGCGGGGTGAACGCTGCCGTGTTGCGTTTCAGGAGCACGATGTCGGCGAGGCGGCCCGGCTCGAGGACGCCGCAGTCGAGGCCGAAGGCGCGGGCGCCCCAGCGGGTGGTCATGGACAGGGCCTGGCGCGCCGTGATCCAGTGGTTGAAGTCGTGGTCGCGGGTGTTGTGGATCAGGGCCGCCAGGCGCATGGCGTCGAACATGTTCTGGCTGTCGTTGGAGCAGGCGCCGTCGGCCCCCAGGGCTACCCGCCCGCCCGCGGCCAGGAAATGGGGGATCGGCGCCAGGCCGCTTCCCAGGCGCAGGTTGCTGGCGGGGTTGTGCACCGGCGTCGCGCCCCTTTCCACGATGATCTCCACGTCTTCCGGCTCGATCCACAACGAGTGGGCGGTGGACAGGTTGGGCCTGACGACTCCCAGGTCGTCCAGGTGCTTCAACAGGGTGGTTCCGTAGAGCCTCGGTCCCATGAGCGACTGGGACTTGGTCTCGGCGAGGTGGATGTGCAGGGGCAGTCCGCGCTGTTCCGAGATGGCGGCCACGCCCTGAAGGAGGTCATCGGTGCAGCGCTGCACCGCGGAAGGCCCGGGGCAGCAGGTCGTCAAACCGTCCGGGTCGTGCAACTCGTCGATGAAAGCCTCGATCTCGTCCAGCCATCCTTGGGTGTCCTTGGTCTCGGCGCTGGTCATCCGGCTCACCTCCGCGCTGGTATCGTCCTTGGGCGCGTCGATGGGGATTGTGGACTCGTAGGCACGATCGGTGACCGTCAGGGCCACTACGTGGCGCAGCCCCAGGTCGCGCATGGCGCGAATCGCCTGGCCGGCGCCGGTATAGCGGCTGTTCTGGTTGCCGAAGAAATGGTCCACGTTGGTGGTGCAACCGGTCTTGAGCATCTCCATGGCCCCGAGCAGGGCGCTCACGTAGAACAGCTCATCGCCGCAGGCCCTCAAGGCGGCGCGCCAGTACGCGCGCCAGATCTCCAGTGGACGCGCGGGCATGAGGCCGCGAAAGATGTTGGCCGGAGAATGATTGTGGGCGTCGATCAGCCCTGGAATCGCGATGAAGCGGCTTCCGTCGATGACCCGGTCGCCGTCCTGGCGGGGGCAGCCGTCGGCCGGCCCCACGTACTCCAGGCGGTTGCCGTTGACCACCACGGCCCCGTCCTCGATCACCTGGTCTCGATCGTTCATGGTCACGATCAACGCGTGCTCGATCCGTAGTTTCATGGTAACCGCCTCTCGGTTCATGACACTAGAGAGCCTGGATGAAGCCGCGTAGCATCTCGTTGAAGATCTCCGGCTGCTCGCGGAACGAATGGTGCCCCGCGCGGTTGATGATCTGAAGCTGGCAGCGCGGTTCGGTGGCGGCGATCAGGTCGAACAGCGCATAACCCTGTTCCAGCGGCGCCGTCGGGTCGTTGCGTCCCCAGATGATCTGGGTCGGCTTCCCCATGCCGCGGTCGCGGATCCAGGCGAACATCTCCGACTTGTCCTTTGCCAGCCCCGGCAGGAACATCCTGGTCCTGAGTCCCTCATCTTCCATCTTCCGGACGGATTCCTGAAACTTGGGCAGGTTCGCCACCTCCACCGCCGCGTCGAGAAAGGCTTCGTCGATGTGGTGCGGGCTGTAGGAGTAGTGCTCGTAGACCCATTTCTGGCACTCGCGGCCGAGCCGAGGCCGGGGCGCGCCGGCATGCACGATGTCGTTGCGGCCGCGCCCGGGCGCGCAGGTGTTGCTGTCGATAATCGTGCAGGACGCGACCAGATCGGGCTGCTCCAGCGTCACGCGGCAGACCAGATAGCCGCCACGCGAATGACCCGCGAGATGGACATCGGAGAGCCCCAGGGTGCGGATGAAGGCATTGGCGTGCTGGACCACGGCGTTCATCGTGTAATCGTCGTTCGCGGGGTTGTCGGTGTGACCCTGTCCGAGCTTGTCGAACGCGACGACGTGGAAGTGCCGGGCCAGCGCGTCGAAGTTCCTGTTCCAGACGATGGCGCTCGATGCCGCCTCGTCGGACCCGAAATTTCCGCCATACACCAGGACGAGGGGAGGGCCGGAGCCCGCTTCGAAATAACGTGTGCGGATTCCGTCGACATCCACCCATTTGGCATCGGTCATAGGCATGGTCATGTCTCCCTGCTCCGGCGGGTGAAAGACGGTGGCCATCGTCAGTTCAGGCTGGAGATGAACCCGTGGACGATCCCGTTGAAACGTTCCGGGTGCTCGCGGAACGGAAAGTGCCCGGCCCGGTTGATGATGTGGAAATAGGCCTGCCGTTCGCCGGCGGCGATCATTTCGTAAAGCGGAATGCCCTGTCGCAGGGGCGCGGTGGGGTCGTTGTAACCCCACACCACCTGGGTCGGCCGCTTCATCTTCCGGTCCTGAATCCAGCGCAGGGTCTCCGCCTTCTGACGCGCCAACTCGGGCAGGAAGAGGGCCCCCTTGAGGCCCTCGTCCTCCATCTTCCGGACCGCTTCCCGTGTCTTGGGAAGCCGGCCGACTTCGACCACGGCATCGAGCCAGCCGTCGGTGATGTGGTCGGGGGAGTAGGAGTATTTCTCGTATGTCCAGCGCTGGCACTCGCGGCTGAGCGGCTCGTGGGGCGGCTGGGCATGAACGATCTCGTTGAGCCCGACGCCGGGGCCGAGGGTGCCGGAGTCGACGATGGTGCAGGAGCGAACGAGCTCCGGGAATTCGAGCGTCAGCCGCGTGACCAGGTAGCCTCCCCGCGAATGCCCGACCAGATGGACGTTGGACAGACCGACGGTATCGATGAAGGCCGCGGCGTGATGGACGACCGCGTTTATGGTGTAGTCGTCGTTGATCGGGTTGCCGGTATGGCCCTGTCCGAGCTTGTCCGGCGCTACCACATGATAGTTCGCCGCCAGACCGTCGAAGTTGCGGTCCCAGGCGATCGCGCAGTTCGAACCGTCCGTGGAACCGAAATTCCCGCCATAGAAGAGCACCACGGTCTCGCCCTCGCCAGCCTCGAAATAGCGCGTGTCGACGTCGCCCACCTTGGTCCATTTGGGGTCGTTCATCGGCATCTTCAGTCTCCTTCTCCGTCCGTTCCGAACATATGGCAGGCGATCTCGCCCATTGCGCCATAGCCGGGGATCGATTTCAACAGCCCCACCAAACCCGCCCGCGCCCGGTCACATGGCCACCCGGCGCATGCCCAGGCCGAGCAGCAGCACGATGATTCCCAGGATCACGTTGGCCGTCAAGAGACACGTCCATGGGTGCCGGCGGTCGCCGGGGTGTTCCAGAAAGTCGTGATAGCGGAACGCCTGGAGCCCGTGGTTGACAGCCATCACGGCCGTCAGAATGGCTTTCACCACGAGCAACAGGAAGGCGCCCGATCCGGGCGTAAGCTGCGCGGAGGCTCCCGGAAGGAAAATGCCTCCCAGGCCCGACAGCACGGCCACGGGCGCCGCGGCGGCGGCGACGGCGTTCAAGGCCCGTCCGGCCCGGCGCAGCGTACTCGCCTGCTCGGCCGGCGGCAACGAGCGGCTCGCGGGCAATAGCATACCCAAGAAAAGCACGTTGGCGCCGAGCCAGACGCTGAAGGACATGATGTGGAGCCAGGGCACGAGAGGCTGCAAGTGCGTACTTCCTTCCGATGCGCGTGAACCTCCGGATTCCCGGAGGTTTATATCGGACCGGGCCGGTTGCCGCCAGTGTCCTGTCGCACCGGGTTCCCGTGCCGGCGCGGGGTCGCTTCTTCCTGGATGTGCGCCTTCTTCCAGCCCTGCCCGGCGCACCGATGGGTACGAGGTCGGGCCGTACCGCCTTGATACGCCAGGGTTCTTGTGTTACTCAGAGAGCCATTCCAGGAGGAGGGGCTCGAACTTGCCATGATGAGCTGGTTGCCAGAGAACGTGTCCACCTACGGGGGTCAGATCGACTACCTGTTCTATCTCATCTACTACATCACCGCCGCGGCGCTGATCCTGGTGACGGTGCTGATGGTGGCCTTCCTCATCATTTACCGTCAAAGGGAAGGCCGGAAAGCCGTGTACACCCATGGCAACACCGCCCTGGAACTCACCTGGACGGTGATTCCCGCGGTGATCCTCCTCATGCTCTCCTTCATGAGCATTTCCACCTGGGGAGAGATAAAGATATACGCCCCGCCCGCCGAGTATGAAGTGAGGGTCGTCGGCAAGCAGTTCAACTGGGACGTCTTCCATCCCGGCCCCGACGGCAAGCTGGACACCGAGGACGACATCAAGATCGAGAACGAGGTGCACGTACCCGTGGACAAGGTCGTCCATGTCCAGCTCCAGGCATCGGACGTCATACACAGCTTCTTCGTGCCGAGCTTCCGGGTCAAGCAGGACGCCGTCCCCGGACGGAACATCCTCGTGTGGTTCGAGGTGACCAAGCCCGGCAAGTACGAGCTCCCGTGCGCGGAGCTGTGCGGGTTCGGACATTCGGGCATGCTCGGATGGGTCATCGTCCACACGCCGGAAGACTTCGAGAAATTCCTCAAGGAAAACCAGGAACAAGGCTGATCCCGCCCACCCGCGGACGCAGGCTCCCGCCCGGAGCCCGTCCTTGACGGCGGAGGAGGAACAACAAGGATGAGCGAAGCAGCGGCATCGGCACATGCCGATCACGGAGCCCATGAGCCGGCGGGCTTCTGGTCACACTACGTCTTCTCGACCGATCACAAGATGATCGGGCGGCAGTTCCTCTTTCTCGGGCTGTTCATGCTGATCATCGGTGGGATCCTCGCCATGCTGATCCGCTGGCAGCTCGCGTGGCCCGAGACCGAGGTGCCGGGGCTGGGGTGGGTGCCCGAGCCCCACATGTACGAGGGGATCATCCCGCCGAGCACCTACAACATGCTGTTCACCATGCACGCCACCATCATGATCTTCTTCGTGGTGATGCCCATCATGGTAGGCGGCTTCGGCAACTTCCTCATCCCCATCATGATCGGCGCCAAGGACATGGCGTTCCCGCTGCTCAACATGCTGTCCTTCTGGGTGGGCGCGGTGGCCGGTGTGCTCATGATCGCGAGCTTCTTCGTGGTCGGGGGCGCCGCGTCCGGCGGCTGGACCTCCTATACGCCACTTACGGGGGCCGCGGTCTATACCGGGGTCAACTGGGGCATCAACCTGTGGGTGCTGAGCCTGTTCGTGCTGGCGTTCTCCTCGCTGATGGGTTCCATCAACTACATCACGACACTCATCAACATGCGTGCGCCAGGCATGACTTATTTCCGCCTGCCGCTGTCCATCTGGTCCCTGTTCATCACCGCCGTCCTCCTGCTGCTGGCGCTGCCGGTGCTCACGGCGGCCCTGGGCATGCTTTTCTTCGACCGCGTGTTCGCCACCAACTTCTTCCTGCCCGCGGGCGGCATGCCGCTCCTCTGGCAACACCTGTTCTGGTTCTTCGGCCATCCCGAGGTCTACATCCTCGTGCTTCCGGCCATGGGCGTCACCTCCGATATCCTGTCGGTGTTCTCGCGCAAGCCGATCTTCGGCTACCGGGCCATGGCCTACTCCATGATCGCCCTGGCCTTCCTGTCGTGGATCGTGTGGGGCCATCACATGTTCGTCAGCGGCATGAACCCGCTCCTGGGAACGGCGTTCATGCTCACCACCATGGTCATCGCGGTGCCGTCCGCCATCAAGACCTTCAACTGGCTGGGAACCCTGTGGGGCGGTTCCATCCGCTTCACCGTGCCGCTGCTCTTCGCCATCGGCTTCGTCTCCAACTTCGTCATCGGCGGCCTGAGCGGCGTCTTCATGGCGTCCACGCCGGTGGACATCTTCATCCACGATACCTACTTCATCGTGGCGCACTTCCACTACGTGGTGGCCGGCATCATCTTTGCCATGTTCGCCGCCATCTACTTCTGGTTCCCGAAGATGTTCGGGCGCATGACGAACCATACCTGGGGCGTGGTGCACTTCATCGGCACCTACGTGTTCTTCAACCTGACGTTCTTCCCCATGCACTTCCTGGGCGTGGGCGGCCACATGCGCCGTATCTACAACCCCATGCAATACGAGTACCTGGAGCAGTTCGGCGACATGAACGTGTTCATCACCATCAGCGCGTTTTGCCTCGCCATCGCCCAGATCCCGTTCGTTGTGAACTTCATCTGGAGCCTGTTCGCCGGCGAGAAGGCCTCGGAGAACCCCTGGGAAGCCAACACGCTGGAGTGGACGGCGCCCTCGCCGCCGCCCCACGGCAACTTCGCGACCACGCCGCAGGTCTACCGCGGCCCGTATGAGTACAGCTCTCCGGAGGTCGAGGAAGACTGGCTGCCCCAGACCCGGCCGTTGGGCGCCGCCGCCGCAACGGGTCATTGAGGCTTGGGAGAGGTAGCGGGATGGCCAACGCCTGGCTCCATCGGTTGGCGCTGACCACCGCGGGGACCACCCTGTTTCTGTTGTTCGTCGGCGCCCTTGTCACGAGCAAGGGCGCGGGGCTCACGGTTCCCGACTGGCCCACGACCTTCGGCCACAACATGTTCCTGTTCCCCTGGGCGCGGATGGTGGACGGGGTGTTCTACGAGCACAGCCACCGCTTGGTGGCGTCCGGCGTCGGTTTCCTGACCTTGGTGATGGCGGTGTGGCTCTGGCTCAAGGAGCCGCGGGCGTGGCTGCGCCGGCTCGGCATCGCGGCCCTCGTGCTGGTGATCGTGCAGGGGATCATCGGCGGTCTCAGGGTCGTGTGGCTGGAGCAGGATTTCGCCATCATCCACGCCGGGCTGGCCCAGGCGTTCTTCGCCCTGATGGTATCCATGGCGCTGTTCACGTCGCGCGCGTGGCGGGAGGCGCCGCCGGGTATGCTGTTCTCCTCCTTGCGGCAAGGGGAGCCGGCAGGTTCGACCATGAACACCGAAGAGATGACGCGCGAAGCGGCGGCGGCCGGCTGGACACTGTTCCAATGGTTCTGCCTCGCGGCCACGCTCCTGATATACGTACAGAGCCTCCTGGGAGCGGTCATCCGCCACACCGGCACCGGAGTGGTCCTGCATGTGCTCATGGCGTTGCTGGTGACTCTCCAGATCGTGGCACTGGTGCTCAAGGCGCTCCGGATCGGTGAAGAGGCGCCGGTGTTCCGGTCCCTTGCGTTGTTCCTGGGGGTGCTTCTCCTCCTCCAGCTCGGTTTGGGCACGGCCTCCTACGCGGCGCGTTTCCTGACGATCGGCGCGGCCTGGCAGCCCGGCGTGACCGTCGCCGTGACCACCGGTCACGTGGTGACCGGTGCGCTCATGCTGGCGGTGAGCGTCGTGATGACCCTGTGGGCGTTTCGCCGGCTTGGCGCCGGACGGCTTCCCGCCATGGACGGGGTGGTCTCCGAAAGGGTCCCCGCGTGACTTCGCGAACGGAAACATACGTGGTCGGCCCGTCCTACGCCCGCCGGCTGCTCGACTACCTGGAGCTCACCAAGCCACGGCTCGTGCTGATGGTCCTGATGACCACGCTGGTGGGCTTCTACATGGGCTCGGAGGTGTTGCCGGACTACTTGGCGCTGGTGCATACGGTGCTCGGGACGGCACTGGCCGCCGGCGGCACGCTGGCTTTGAACCAGTCGCTGGAAGGGGACATCGACGCCGCCATGGAACGTACGCGACACCGGCCCATTCCCGAGGGCCGCGTACAGCCGCTGGAGTGTGTTCTGTTCGGAAGCGTCATGGTGGCCGCGGGACTGTTGCTGCTGATGGTGGCCGTGAACGTGCTCAGCGCGCTCCTGACCGCCATCATTTCGGTCACCTATCTGTTCCTGTATACGCCCTTCAAACGGAAATCGTCGGTGTGCAGCCTGATCGGCGCCGTTCCCGGAGCGTTGCCGCCGGTGGTGGGGTGGACCGCGGCGCAAGGCACCCTCGGTCTGGAGGCGGCGATCCTGTTCGGCGTGCTCTACCTCTGGCAGATACCCCACAACCTCGCCATTGCGCGGCTCTACCGGGAGGATTTCCTGCGCGCGGGCATCCGGTTCCTTCCGGTGCTGGACGTAGAAGGCAGAAGCACGGGCCGGCAAGCCATCAGCCACTGTCTGGCATTGCTGGTGGTGAGCCTGATGCCCACGTTGACGGGATTCGCGGGGGAGATCTACTACTTCGCGGCCATGGCGCTGGGGGCGGGGTTTCTCGTTTACGCCATCCGGCTGGCGGCGCTGCGGTCGGTGACGAGCGCGCGGCATTTGCTGTTCGCGTCGCTGTTCTATCTGCCGCTGCTTTTCGTCGCCATGGCCCTGGACAGGATACCGGTTTGACATGGATTCGACCGCTGGCAGTCGCAGTCGCACCAAGCGCTTCGGGCTCGTGATCGGCGCTGTCGTGGTGGGTTACATCCTGGCCACCGTCGTCTTCCTGGTGATCTACTAGGCCGATGGCGCGTGTGCTCATGAAGAAGCGGGTTAGCGGTTCGGTTCATTGACGGAAACCATTGATGGCAAGGGAAGCCGCAGCGAGGATGCCGAAGGAAGACTTGGCGGACGTCATGTCCCCGGTGTCCGCCTACGGCGAGGGGCCTCCGCCGCCGTCCCGGCCGGAACCGGTGATCAGCAACGCGCGCCTCGGTCTGATGATGTTCATCGGCGCCGAGGTGATGTTCTTCGCCGGACTTATCGGCGCGTTCCTGGTCCTGCGCTTGAGCAGCGAGGTGTGGCCGCCTGCCGGCCAGCCGCGGCTCCCGGTGTGGATCACGGGGTTCAACACCCTGGTGTTGCTCTCCAGCGGCGTGGCCATGCACCGGGCCTGGCTGGCCGCGGCCGCTCGCGAACAGGTCCGCTTGTCCGGCTGGTTGCTCGTGACCGGCGTGCTCGGGACCGTGTTCCTGACCATCCAGGGTTACGAATGGGTGCGGCTGATCGGATTCGGGTTGACCATGCGCAGCGGCCTTTACGGCTCCACCTTCTACGCGCTCATCGGCCTCCACGGGCTGCATGTCCTTGGAGCGCTGGTGTGGGTGGGGGTGGTGTGGATGCTGGCTCGGCGCGGGCGCTTCGCCGCCGGACACACCGTCGGCGTGGAAACGTGCAAGATGTACTGGCTGTTCGTGGTGGCCTTGTGGCCGGTGCTGTACGGCTTGGTTTACCTTTACTAGCGGCTCGTCCATGGAAACCGAGCGCATCGCCGAAGCCTTCAACTGGACCGTGGTGTTCCTCATGGCCATGCCCTACTTGACCTTGGCCGGTTGCCTGGGCTGGATTGTCTATCGCTATACACGCGCGCAGAAGACGCGTGAGGATCGGCGGACCCGGCTTCATATCGTCAGAAAAGGAGAATGCTAGATGAGTCAGGCAGCGACGCTACATCGAGAGCCTGCGGAGTCTCCGCTCACCCCGGAAAGCTGGGGCAAGCTGGGAATGTGGATCTTCCTCTGCGGCGACGCGATGACCTTCGGGACCCTCATCGTGACCTTCGGCATCATGCGCATCGCCGCGGACAACTGGCCGGTGCCGGCGGAAGTGCTGGGCATCAACCTCACCGCCGCCATGACCTTCCTGCTGATTTGCAGCAGCGTCACCATGGTCAAGGCCCTTTCCGGCATCAAGCGCGGGAACATGCAGGAGTTCCGAAAGTTCATGCTGCTCACGATCCTCGGAGGGACGGCCTTCCTGCTGCTGCAGGCCTACGAGTGGAACCATCTCATCCATGTGGGCGTGACCATCACGGAGAACAAGTACGGTTCACCGGTGTTCGGCGACACCTTCTACATCATGACCGGATTCCACGGCATGCACGTATTCGGCGGCGTCGTCTACCTCGCGGTCATCCTGGTAGGGGGCTTGACCGGCCGCATCCATCAGGGAAACTCCTCCGTGGTGGAGATCGCCGGCCTCTACTGGCACTTCGTCGACCTCGTGTGGATTCTGATCTTTACCTTCGTCTACCTCTTGTAGGATACGGGAGACCATCCATGGCAGATACAGCAGCAGCCCATAGCGAAGCGCACGCGGAGCCCAACTACCTGGCCGTATTCGGCTGGCTATTCGTCCTTACGGTCATCGAGGTGGGGGTGATCTTCCTGCCGATACCGTGGCTCATGATCGCGGGGTCGCTCGTGATCCTGGCCTTGGTGAAGGCGTCACTCGTGGCCATCTACTTCATGCACCTCAAGTTCGAGAAGGTCGTGATATGGTGGATCGCCGTGATCCCCGTCATCCTCTGCGTTTTCCTCATCTTCATGCTCATTCCGGAGCTTGCCTGACGCAGCATGCCGAACCGAGGTGCGGGGCGGTCTCAAGGCCGCCCCCCCCCGCGGTGACCGTTCGAACGAGAGGACGTCTCGCCCCGTTCCCCAAGGTTTCG
>JAJDXX010000186.1 GCA_022823055.1 Candidatus Binatia bacterium
TCGTCCTTGGCTGGGTAGCCCTGGGCCACGTGCAGGGGTTTGCTGGTGTACACCACCAGCCGGGTTCCGCCGGCGGGATTGGCGCGCGCCACGCCCGGAGGGAGCGCCAGCACGTCCCCTTGAGTCAGGTCGAACTCCCCCTTCGCGGTCGGCATGGTGCCGGAGCCGCCCACCAGGACGCACACCAGGTGCCGGTCGCGTGAAGCCGGGGCAGGCTCGGCGGAGGCGCCGGTGACCAGCTCGATGCTGACGTCGTCATTGGACAGCACCGGAAGGCGCCGCTCTTCACCGTTCTCGCCGGGAAGGGACGTGGTCAAAACGCTGAGGGGCTTGAGCAACAGGCACGGGCGCTCGAACGTCTCGGTGCAGTTAATGACGTCCCTGTCCTCGTCGATCTCCTTCCACTCACGCTTGGGCTCGTGGCCGCCGAGGTTGCCGATAAAGGAATAGGTATTGATTTCCTTGATGGCCATGTCGTGTTCCTCCTTCGCGCTCGGGTTTCAGCGATGCTTCCCCTCGGATACCGGCATGAAACGCTCGGCGCCGCCTCAAGCGTTGGCCGCGGTCTTCCACCAGTCGGCTTCCTTGTGGACCGTGGTTTCGACCGTGAAGGTGCTGTTGTAGACGTGGTGCGTGGGGTCGATGGGCACGTGCCAGCGCAGCTTGCTGTAGAAGTTCAGGCGCAGGAAGTCCTCGCTGTCCGGCGGTACGCTGATGACGCTGTGTGAGATGCCCAGCGGGATGATGGTGATCTCGCCGGGGAACACCGCCACGTTCTCGAACTCCGAGAGGTCGAGGGCGTCGCCGCGGAACTGGATGCGCACTTCCTCGCTCTGGAGCGCGCGGTGGAAGGCGAACTGCTCGTCCTGCATGTTGTAGGTGCGCACGCGCATGCTCTGGGACTCCATCAGCGCCAGCAGTCCCGCTTCGCCGCCGGCCTTCCCCAGCACCATGGTGAAGTGGTCGAAGGCGCGAAGCTTGCGGATGCCGCTCTCCTGCTGTTTCGGCTTGAGCGTGGACACGCCCACGAGGGAGTCGTATTCGCGCTCCACCACCGTGAGGTCGTCGGGCTCGTCATCCCAGAAGTGCATCTTCTCGGTGACGCGCCCGCGAACGTCTTCGTTGGGGGCCTCCAGACCGCTCCAGTTGGGGCCGCCGTGGCGCTTCACGACGAAGGACTGGTGGCTCGTGTACTTCTCCTCGTCGAGGATGTAATCCACGGCCTCGCGGTTGATGCAGAAGTAGCGCAGGCTGTCGTTGCGCCCGATGGAGCGATGGGAGATGCCCCCGGGGACCAGCATCACCTCTCCTGGCGTCATCTCGTAGACGCCGAACTCCGTCTCCACGGTGGTGTGGCCGCAGAACTGGAAGTAGACCATGTCGCAGTCGACGTAGCGGTGAAACGCGTCCTGGACGCCCACCACGCTTTCGGCCCCGATCCGGTGGTTCTCGTTCTCCAGGAACACCAGCGCTTGGTTGGGCACGCTGAGCATGTCGAACGGACGGAACTTGGGGGTGTAGCGGGTGCTTCGGGCCGTGCTCATCAGGCCGGCCTTCTTCCGCTCGGACCAAGCGGCCAGGCCGGGCCTGGGAAAGTCCTTCCACGTGGTCATGAACTCGCCGATGTCCTTCTGCGAGTAGACCTTCTTCTCGGCGGCTTCGATCTGTTCCTTGGTGGCCATGGGTGCGTCCTCCGGAAGCAGGGAGTGCGGCTACGGTTGAGGACCGGCTCCCTTGCCGTTGTGTGTTGGTAGCACGCATGGACGATACATCACCCGACCCACGGTTGGCAATACGACTGGCATCACCCGGAACGTCATCCCCGCGACTGGCATCACCCGGAACGTCATCCCCGCGAAAGTGGGTGTGTCAAACTCACGAGGCACCAACCCCCGAATCGTCAAACCCGCGGAAGCGGGAATCCAGGGGTGGAGAGGGGCCGATCGGGCGTGGGTCCCCGCCTCCCCATCCCTGGATTCCCGCTTCCGCGGGAATGACGTTCTGTTACGTAGTTGCGTAATGAGTCTTGACACAGCCGTGTTCCACGGGAATGACGATTCGGGTTTTGCAGAGCGCGCCTCCGGGTTTGACCGGCAGCGTGCAACGCAGTATGTGCAAGTGTATCTTCAACCGGACCGCCGTCTCCGGGTAACCTCCCGAAGGGCGGCCGTGACATTGACTCATCAGGAGACCTGTATGCGTTTGAAGGACAAGATCGCCATCGTCACCGGGGCCAACGCCGAGTTCGGCAGCATCATCAGCAAGGCCTTCGCCGACGAAGGGGCGGACGTGGTGTGCGCGGACTGGAAGCAGGAGGACGCGGACGTTGCGGCGGAGCGCGTGCGCGCGGAAGGCCGCAACGCCCTCGCCGTGGGCGTGGACCTGCGCGAGAAGGAGGAAGTCGAAGCCATGGTGCGGCGGACCGTCGAGACCTATGGCCGGCTCGACATCCTGGTCAACGCCACCGCGCGCCCGCATCACCAGGAGTTCCTGAACTTCAAGGAAGAGGACTTCGACGACACGCTGGCGCGAGGCGTGAAGCCCTACTTCCTCACGGGGCAGGCCGCGGCCAACGAAATGATCAAGCGGCGCTACGGCAAGATCGTCAACCTCACCTCCATCGTGGCCAAGCTGGGGCCGGGACAGGCGGTGGACTGGGCCGCCGACCGTGGCGCGGTGGACGGGCTCACGCGCTCCATGGCCCACGCCCTGGGCTTCTGGGGCATCAACGTCAACGGCGTGGCGCGCGGCAACACCCAGCGCCCGCCCTATTCGGCGGGGGTGCTGGAGCGGCTCCGGCGTCTGCCTCTGGGCCGCACCGAGTACCCGGAGGACATGGGTCCGCCCACGGTGTTCCTGGCCTCGGACGACGCCGCGTACATCACCGGCACGGTGCTCTACGTGGACGGCGGCTACACCGTGGCAGCGGTGACGGACGACCGCTTCCGTCCGGAGTGGGCCAAGGCGGGCGCCCAAGGGTGGGACCCGCGCACCGCATGAACGGGCTGCCGGGAAGCGGCGTCGCGACACAGCGCCGCCCGCCCAAGCCCGGGACCGGTTGACGCCGGGACGCAACTGAAAGCACGCGAGGAGCAACGGAATGAGACTGGAAGACAAGATCGCGGTGGTGACGGGAGTGGGCGGCCGTATCGGCGGCCTCGTGGCCTTGGCCTACGCGCGGGAAGGCGCGCACGTCGTGGCGCTGGACGAGAACCGGGACAAGGCCGAGGCGGTAGCCGCGCAGGTCAAGGAGTTGGGAAGAAAGTCGCTGGCCCTGCAGGTGGACGTCACCGACAAGGCGGCGGTGGAAGAAATGGTGCGCCGGGTGGTCTCGGAGTTCGGCGGCATCGACATCCTCTTCAACGGCACGGGAACGGCCCACAACCAGGCGTTCCTGACCTTCAAGGAAGAGGACTTCGACCACGCCATGGCCGTGGGCCTCAAGGCCTTCTTTCTCACGTGCCAGGCCGTGGGCCGCCAGATGGCGGAACAGGGCCGCGGCGGCAAGATCGTCAACCTGTCCTCCATCGTGGGCCGTCTGGGTTCCGGCGAGGCGGCGGCGTGGTGCACCACGCGCTCGGGCGTGGACGCCATGAACCGCGCCATCGCCCAGGCCCTGGGATACTACGGTGTCAACGTGAACTGCCTGGTGCACGGCGGTATGGAGTCGATCCCCTACCCTCACGAGGTGGAACGGGCCGAGCGGCGCCGGCGCATCCCCTTCGGGCGGCTGGGCAAGCCGGAGGACCTCGTCGGCGGCGCCATCTTCCTCGCCAGCGACGAGTCCGACTTCGTTACCGGCGAGAGCTTGTACGTGGACGGCGGCTACACCACCGCCGCGGTCACCGAAGACGGCTACCGTCCGGAATGGGCGCGCGCGGAGCATACGGCGGAGGGGCCGCGGAAGGACAAGTATGCCCGGCCGTAGGACACGAGGTGCTCCAACGGCGTCCTTCGACTTCGTCTTGCCGACGCTCCGCTACGCTCAGGACGAACGGTAATGGACAAGGAGACTGGAATCATGAGCACGAACGGCGCTCCCGTTGTCCGACTCGATCACGGCGTGGTGCCCACCAATGACCTGGGGCTGTCCATCGTCTTCCTCACCCAGGTCCTGGGCGCCGATTTCCGCCGGCTGGTGAACGCCAACCTGCGCGGGCTCAACCGCGAAGTTCCGGAAATGGCGTTTTTCAAGCTGGCCAATCACCATGGCTTCGGCTACGCCCTCCAGGGGCAGCCCATTCCCAAACCCATCCGTCCCATGGAAGGACCGGTGTGGGGACTGGAATTGAACGAACGGAGCCTCGAAGAAGCGGCGGAACTTCTGCGTGAACACGATGTCCCCGTTGAAGGCCCGGTGGAATACCCGGCGTCGAGTCCCATCGCGGGGTCCCTCTGGGTCCGGGAGCCCGGCGAGTTCGTCTTCGAGCTGTCGGTGCGGCGGGAGGACCAGCGTTGCCCGGACCCGGGCCAGGGACATCTGGGTTTATGCCGCCTCAGCCATGTGCGCCTGGAGGTGACCGATCTGGCACAAGCGGAGGACTGGTACCGGAACACGCTGGGACTGGTGGACACCGACCCAGTGCCGGGCGACGACCAGTTGACGCTGGCGATCGCCGATACAGGGCAGCTCTTCATCCTGCGCCAAGTGCCGGAGATGACCCAGCGGAGCCACTACTCGCGCGGTCCCCACGTGGACGTGAAGGTAGCCATCGGCGACTACGACCGGTTCGTATCGCGGCTGACCAACATCGAGCGTTACTGGGGGCCGTTCGGCGACCGCATTCCCTGGCACGAGCCGGACATGCAGACGGTCTATTTCTATGACCCCTTCGGCAACCGCCTGCAGGTAGGCGAGAACAGAGGGCATCCGCATTAGGAATGTATCCGGAAAGGGCGAGCCGTCCTTCGACTTCGCTTCGCGTAGCCTGTCTCGAGCGTTGTCGAAGGGCTCACGACGAACGGCAAGGGCTGCCTGCACAGGCTACTGGCGGCATGCGTCACACCTCATATCCGAGACAAGGACACGCACATGATCGACTACGACATCGCGGACATGATGGACGGCGTCAAGAACATGATCGAGGCGTCCGACATCCGCCCCGGCGACCAAGTGCTGCTGTTGGCGGACCGCCGCAGCGACGACGCTTCCATGGAGGCCATCTCGGCCGGGCTCAAGTTCATGGGGGCGGAGCCCATGTCATTGATTACCGAGCCGATCTCTCGGTACGGCCGGGTGCCCCAGGCGGTGCTGGACGCCATGCAGGCCTGTGACGTCGTGATCTGGGTATGGCCCGTGTTCATCACCTTCACGCCGGACCACCGGGCGCTGGGGCGCAAGCGCGAGGAGAGCGGCACGCAGCTCCAGGAACAGCGCATGAAGCCCTACTTCATTTACTTCGAGGGCACGCCGGGCCTGCTCGCGCGCGACTACGCCCGCTTTCCCAACCCGGTGCTGTGGAAGCTCGCCGAGAAGGTCCGGGAAGTGGTGGCCGCGGGCAAGGTGGTACGCATCGAGGACGACCTCGGCAGCCATCTCACCGCCACCTACGACGGCACCCGGCTCTACGGCATGCAGTTCCGGGCCGGCGACCCGCCGGGGCGCTGCCACTTCCCGTGGGGCCGCTGCGGCGTGTTCAACGGCAGCGGCAAGGCCGACGGCGAGGTCTACCTGAGTTGCGTGCAAGGGGTGGCCGGGGAACTGCCCGCGCCCATGAAGTGGGTGGTGAAGGACAGCGAGGTCGTGGAGGCCGAGGGCGGCGAGCTGGCGGAGGAATGCCGACAGCTCTTCAAGAACGTGCCGGGCTCCAACCGACTGGTGGAGATCATGTTCGGCTACCATCCCAAGGCCTCCATCCAGCACGGCATCGCCGACCCCATGCACTGGGAGCTGATCAGCAAGATGCCGTGGGTGGGCCTGGGCACGGACCGCAAGAACCCGGACTTCCGCCACGTGGACGGCTCGGTGATGAACGCGCGGCTCTACATCGACGGCCGCCTCATCGTGCACGAGCAGGGCATGCTCGACCGCTCGCTCCTGTACCACCCCGAGGTGCTGGAGGCAGCCTCCGCCTACGGCGACCCCTACCAAGTACTCGCCCCGGTATCCCACAACGCCCACGGCTCCGGCACCCTTTGGTAACGGACAGGGCGTATGGGAAGCACGTGCGCGGCGGAGCACCGGTGGGTTCGAGACCCCTTGGGCCGTTCTGGCGCCGCGCGGACCGAAGGAGCAAGGAGTGACCATGGCGCGTATCCAGACTTTCGATCACTGCGGTTTCGTTGTCGAGGACATTCCCCGGGCGCACCGGTTCTATGAAGACCTGCTGGGGGCCAAGCCGCTGCGCATCCAGAACCTCAACACGCACCGGCTCTACAAGGGCTTTCCGGTGATGTCCTTCGTAGAGATGGGCGGACACCGGTTCGAGATCTGCCTGGCACAGGAACCGCTGGCGCCGCAAGGACAGGCCGCGATGCCGCGCATCGGCTTCTTGCTCACGGAGGGTGCCATGGATGAGCTGCTGGAGCAGTTGGGCGCAAGCGAGACTCCCTACGAAGGGCCCGTGACCTATCCGCCGGAGGTGCCTCTCGACCGTACCATCCGGGTGCGCGACGCGGACGACAACATCCTGGAGTTCTCGGTGCGCAAGGAAGGGGTGCCGTCGTGATCCGCTACGAAGACATCAGCCATCTCGCCATGGAAGTCACCGACCTGGAAGCGGCCGAGCGGTTCTACGCCGGCGCCTTGGGCATGGAGTTGATCTGCCGCGATGGCGGCGAACTGGGCAACGGACGGCTGATCCTCAAGAACGGCACGGGCCAGCTCCTGTTCCTGGAGAAGGTCGACGAGTTGTCCCAGCGCTCGCGCTTCTCCGGACCCGACTCCGGCAACGTGCCGGACCCCGGCGCCGGGCTGCGCTACAAGGGGGCGCACCTCGCCATGAGCGTCGGCTCGGTCGAGGAATACGACGAGATCTACGAGAAGCTTGAAGCCCACGGCGCCTACCTCGAAGGGGACCTGCGCGCGGCGCAGCGCGCTCCGGGCGAGAAGAGCGTCTACCTCTACGATCCCGCGGGGAACCGGTTGCAGCTCATCATCCTGCCCACGCCGGGCTGATCCGCTCTGCCGGAGCCCGCGACCGAGCGCAGTCCATTCCGCATACTCCCTGGTAGTGCATTATGCCGTACATCGTGGCCGTGGACATCGGAGGCACCTTCACCGACCTCGTCGGCTTCGATCATGAAACCGGCAAGGCAACCTACACGAAGAGTCCGACGACGTACGGCAACTTCGTCGAGGGCATTCTCGACTGCTTCGACAAGGCAGGCCTGGCACCCGCGGAAGCCAGCTTCCTCAATCACGGGACCACGCTGGTCATCAACTCCCTGATCCAGCGGCGCGGGGCCAAGTGCGCTCTCGTTACCTCGGCGGGTTTTCGCGACGTTCTCGAAATCGCCCGCGCCAACCGGCCCGACCCCTTCGACCTGCACTACCGGCGGGACGAGCCCCTGATCCCGCGCGGGTTGCGTTTCGAAGTGCCAGAGCGGATGGACGCGCACGGCAACGTGCTGGTGCCGCTCGACACCAGCGCCGTCGAAGCCCTCGCGGAGGAACTGAAGCGGATCGGGATCGAGGCGGTCGCCGTCTTTTTCATGAGTTCGTATCTCGATCCGGCTCATGAAGAACGGGCGGCGGACATCCTCAAGCGAATGCTGCCCCGGGTCTACGTCACCTACAGCACCGAGTTGACGCGCGAATGGTACGAGTACGAACGTACGTCGACCGTGGCGGCCAACGCTTATGTGGGGCCGCAGGTGAACACCTACGTCCGCCGCTTGGAGAACGATCTCCGCTCAAGGGGCTACGGCGGCTCGCTCTTCATGATGGGCTCCAACGGCGGCTTGCTGTCGGTCGAACGTACCTGCCGCCAACCCGTCGGATTGGTGGAATCCGGACCCATCGGGGGGTGCATCGGCGCCGGCGCCTATGCCGAAGCCTTGGACATCCAAAACGTCGTGGCCTTCGACATGGGCGGCACCACGGCGAAATGCGCCCTGGTGGAACACGGCCGCTACAGCGTCGAGTCGGTCTACTACGTGAACGGCTACGTGCGCGGCTTTCCCATCAAGTGGCCGGTGATCGACATCGTGGAAGTCGGATCGGGCGGCGGCTCCATCGCCTGGCTTGACGATCAGAACCGCCTTCACGTCGGACCTCAAAGCGCCGGATCGACGCCCGGGCCGGTGTGCTACCAGCGCGGCGGCACCGAGCCCACGGTCACTGATGCGAATCTCGTGCTCGGCCGGCTCAACCCTTATCGGTTTCTGGGCGGCGAGATGAGCCTGGGAGTCGAATCCGCGCGCGGCGCCATCGCCGCGAGAACGGCGGAACCTCTCGGCTACGAGGGGGAAGCCGGGCTGATCCGGACGGCCGACGGCATCGTCTCCATCGCCACCGTGCTGATGGCCGGCGCGATCCGCCAGGTCTCGGTCGAACGCGGGCTTGACCCGCGCGATTTCGTCCTGTTCGCCTACGGCGGCGGCGGACCGCTGCATGCCTCCGCTCTCGCGCGTGAATTGTCCATCCCGGCCATCGTCGTCCCGCCGGAGCCGGGCAACTTCTCCGCCATCGGGATGCTGTTGGCGGACGCTCGGGTCGACGCGTCAGAGACCTTCACCGGCATCCTCGACGACGCGCTGGCGGCCGGAATGGACGGCGGTTTCCGGGTCATGGAAGCCGATACCGCGGAAACCCTGCGCCGGGACTTCGGCGCCGGCGACGTCTATTTCGAGCGCAAGGCGGAGATGCGCTACTACGGCCAGCGGCACAACATCCATGTGCCCGTCACGGGCCTGCGCACGGTAGCCGAGATCAGGGCCGCCTTCGAGCGCGACTACAAGCGCCGCTACGGCCACGCGGACTCGAAGGCGCCCACCGAGTTCCAGGCCCTCCACCTTTCCGCCTTCGCCAGGCTGCGGCGGCCGGACATCGCGAACATGAGGCGCAAGACACCGCCCGGCGGAACGCCGGAACACATGCGCCCGGTCTACTTCGGAGCCGCGGGCGGCACCGTGGAAACGGTGATCTACGACCGCGATGGACTGGCACCGGGGTTCGCGGCCCACGGACCCGCCGTCATCGAGGAGTACGGATCGACAACCCTGATCCGGCCGGGCGACCGCTTCGAGGTTGGAGCAATGGGCGAAATCCGCATCGAATGCGGTTAGGCCCAACACGGGGGGATGATGAGCAAGACCATCGCCACCGACATGCCGGACACCCCGCCGCGGATCGACCCCATCACCCTCGAGGTCATTCGCTGCGGCGTCGTTTCCATCACCAACCAGATTGACGCCAACATCACGCGGACGGCGTTCAGTTCGTACGTCTACGAGTACAAGGATTTTGCCGTGGGACTGGTGGACGTGAACGGGCAACTCGTCGCCCAGTCGACCGGCGGCATGCCGCCCTTCGTCGCGGACGCCGTCGGTACGGCCGTGCGTGACGGCCTCCAGATCTACGGCCGGGAAAGGCTCTTCGACGGCGACGTCGTCGTTTGCAACCATCCGGCGGTGCAGGGACAGCACCTCAACAACACCGTCATGTACACACCCATCTACGGCGGGCCGGAACGTGCGACGTTGCTGGGATTCTTCGCCCTCAACGTTCACTGGATCGACATCGGCGGCGTGATGCACGGCTCCACCGACATCTTCATGGAAGGTCTGCAGCTCCGCACCATCAAGCTCTGGTCGAAGGGCGAACCCGTCGAGGAGATCTACCGCATCATCGAGAACAACACGCGCATGCCGGTGGACGTGATGGGCGACATCTCGGCCCAGCTCGCCGGCTGTTTCCTGGGACGTGATCTCACCCTGGCGCTCGCCGACAAGTACGGTGCCGAGATCTATTTCGCCGCCATCGAGACCATCATGGCCCAAGGCGAGGCGTCGTCACGTGCCCGCATCCGCGAAATCCCGGACGGAACCTACGAAAGTGAAGCGTTCCTGGACGACGACTCCCTGGGCACCGACCCCGTGCCCATACGCGTCAAGGTCGTCGTCGAAGGCGAAGAAATGACCATCGACTTCTCCGGGCTCGCCGATCAGGTGCCGGGGCCGGTGAACTCGGGCTACTTCGGCGGCGGCATCACCGCGGCGCGGGTCGCATTCAAGTACCTGATCGCCCCGCGCGAGCCCGCCAACGAAGGCGTCTTCCGTCCGCTCAAGCTGATCCTGCCGGAAGGCAAGATCCTGAGCGCCCGACCCGGCGCGCCCATGTCCAACTACTCGACGCCCTTCCCGACCGTCATCGATGCGGTAATCCGGTGTCTGGAGGATGCGCTACCGCACCTTGCCACCGGCGCCCATTTCGGCACCCATTCGGGATTCATGATGCATGGCTACTGGCCCGACGGGAGGCGCTTTCACGGCCATGACAGCGGCCACGGCGGCTGGGGCGCGGGCGACGGGCACGACGGCTCGGGTCCGTTCCGAACCATGGCGCACGGCGACACACGGCTGATCCCCATGGAGCTGCAGGAATCGCTGTTGCCGTTCCGCGTGTGTTCCCTCTCTCTACGCGAGGATTCCGGCGGACCCGGCAAGTTCCGTGGCGGGCTGGGCTTCCGCAAGGAATACGAGATTACCCATCCCTGCACCCTCAACACCAACCTCGACCGCAGGAAGTGCCCGCCGTGGGGCGTGCGCGGGGGCAAGGCCGCGAAGCCGGGCTGCATCACCATCATCAAGGCATCGGGCGAAACCGAGACCATGGGGAAGGCGCGGAACTGCAAGCTCGAGCCGGGCGACCGCGTGATCCTCGAAACCGGCGGCGGAGGGGGATGGGGGCCGCCGGAGGAACGCGCCGTCGAGCTGATCCAGCGCGACCTCGACCGCGGCTATATTTCGCCCGGGAGCGCAGAGCACGAATATGGCGTGCGTGTCGAGGGTGGGCGAGTAGTGAGAGACTAGTGGTCTTCGGCTCGGGGGCAACGGTGAAAGGAAGGCAAGCGAGGTAACGTCAAAGGAGGTGGGTGATCTCGACATCGCCCCAGTGATGTTTCAAATACTCTGCCACAAGTCGACGATGACAATGGTGGGGCCGGTGTTCACTGCACAACAGGCAACCCCCGTTGAACACTTCGGGTGAGATCGTCCGCTCGATCCTCCGTTGGCGCATCAGGTCCACGAACAAAGTCTCGTAAGCCTCCCAACTGATCTGTTTCTTCCGATAATTCGACAGAAGGTCCTGTGTGGGTGCGAGCTCCGGGAGGTGTGTGTACTCCATGCCGCAGATTTCGTGCAGGAAGTACGAGAGATCATCCCTTTTGGTGAAGCCTGCGAGCTGGGAGACGTTGTTGAGGCGTACGTCTACGACACGCTTTGCGTCCGATGCCTGCAGGAGTTCAAAGAAACGGCGAGCGGACTTCTTCGTAAACCCGATGGTGAGTATCTTCATGGCTTCCGGCCGGTCCAGCGGGGCGATGACGCATCAGTCCCCCTTCTGTTCCTGTATGCGATGCGTTCCGCTTGCCTTCCGATCGCCCGCTCGATCCGGTCTGTGGCGAACAGCTCCCCTTGTTTGGCCTCGCCTTGCATGGCGACCAGACGTTCCATGGCCGCGGCATGGGTTTCAAGCCCGCCGTCCGCCGATATATGCTCGACAGCGATACCTCTCGCCTGAAGCGCCGGCGCCAAAAGCAGGGTCCTATGACATTCCAAAGGCTCTTTCTCGGCGCACATCAGCGCCACGCAACCGCCGGCCGCATCGTGAATGAGGCGCCTCAAACCCTCCTGGAAGGACTGCGTCTCCCTGAGACGCTCGTAGCGAATACGCCCGTTCTCAAAACAGGACGGATCATCCGAACGACCGCCCAACTCCTCTCCGAAATACGCGTACTCCAGCCCGGAGGCCGCGAGGCTGTGCGCCAACGATTCACGGTTGAAGTGTGGATTGTACCGGCTGTACGGCGTCGACCTTACATCCCCCAGTTCCGAGACTTCGTGGCGCTTCAGCAGTGCAATGAAAGCCTCCAAAGCATGGGTGGAATGGCCGATAGTGAGAATTCGCGTTGCCGTCAACTCTTCCTCCGGCTAACCGTCGTCCGCAATTATCGCGGCGACAAGCTTGTAACAGGCACCCTGATACGGCTCTCCGAGGCTGATTGTGAGGTAGCACTCCCCGATCCCATAGTCGCCATCGAGCTTCGCGAGGTACCTCCGCTCGAAACCTGGATCCGTAACCCACAACGCGTATTCCTCATCCGCGTGTGAGAAGCAGGCTTGCACGCGCCGTTTGTTGTTGCCGAACGCCTCGCCCGGCTTGAACACGCGGAGTTGCAAGCTGTCCACGCGAATCAACCGCAGCGAGTCGGTGACCGAATCAGCCGCATCCAAGGCGATGCGGTCGTTGATTCCACTATGCGTACTGTTTCCGTCGAGCCAAAGAGGCGCAACGGGGTCGACAAGTGACGGAAGGTCGAACCAGGACAGCCGTCCTGCCTTCACCCAGTAGTGTTCGGGATCCAGCACCCAGTTCTCGGTCTGGTAGTCCTTCGGGCAGGGGCTCAGCACCGGCACGTCGATCACGTCCAGCACCCGTGGATCGCTGCCGTCCTCGTACTGGCGCTCGTACTCGGAGACCTCCTGGCCCACGCGAGCGCTGACGGGCCGCAGCCATTCACCCGGTCGGCCGTCGACCCACTGCCGCCCGGCGATGCAACGGCCGTTCAGCTTCCGGGAGTTCGCGAGACAAACGATGCGCCTTACGGTCGCCATGGCCCTTCGCCCTCCCGTGAACACCGTCTAATCCGCCGCCCGAATGACCAAGCGGAGTTCACCTTCGTCGATCAGAGTGTACACGGGAGAAGACCCCGAAAGATCCCGGCTCTCTTGCAGGATGATCGGCACACCGTCTCCTCGCCGGTCCATCAAGTTGACGCGCCCCACTCCGGTGGGTGCCGGGCAGCGGGCCAGTAGTGACACGATCAACTCGTTCCGGTTGGCCTGCCGCAAATGCAAGGTATCCGGCGTGAGGGTATTCGCCAGCGCTCCTGGTACGTAAAGCTCAAGGCGATCCCCGAACATGTGCAGCCGCACGCGCTGACCCGCCATCGAATAGTCCCGGTGAGCGACCGCATTCACGACGGCTTCGAACACCGCGCGTTCGCTGAACTGTGGGCGTTCAACCCGCCCAGTGCCCTTCGTAGCACGCACCAGCATGTTTCTGCGTACGAAGTGCAACGCCTCGGTGACCTGCGCGTCGATCGGACCGGGAATGTCCCGCGCGTCGGTCTGGTAATTCAGGTCGGTGCGCTCACCAGCATAGCTTACCGCCTGTACGTACGCATGTGGAAGCCACTTCTGCGGCTCGCGTGTGCACAGCAGGACACCCGCCAAGGTAAGCCGTGCGACACCGTCATCGTCGTCCGCGATCAACCGAAGCTTACGCGCCGCATCCTTAGTGACGCCCTCGCCCGTCGACTCTTCGCGTAGAAATCTCATCGTCAACGAAAAATCCAGATCCTCCGGGCCAGTACCCGGTACCGGCGATTCGTCGAATCGTATCATGCGGCTCTGGCTTCGCTCCTGAAACAACCGCGCCAGAGCGTCGGGAGACATTTCGCGTTTCGAACTGCCAAGCCTCCGGAAATAGCCGCCCGGACTCTTGTGAACGAACAGGCTTCGGGAGACATCCACACGAATCACAGGTACCGGTCCGCCATCGACCGCGTTCAGCTCCAATCGATAGATATCCGCGTCGAGGGCTGGCTTGACCGAATCGTTGCAGATTTCCCGCACCCAGCTTTCGACGACATCCAGATGATCCAGCGGAATGCCAAGCACCTGCCTGGTGCTGTCGTCCACTCCGAGGACCAACATCCCGCCCTTGGCGTTGGCGAAGGCGGCCAACTCGTCCGCGAACTCGTCACGGCGCGGGCCGGTGACACGACCTCGCTCCACCACAACAGCTTTCAACTCAAGGGACGAGTCCTCGCCGAGCCGGATACGCCGCATTAGTTCCGCGTTGGTCATGCAGGATCTCCGTTGACCAGCCCGTCAGCGGCAGTACAGCGCACAGCGATATCCGCGTGAAGACCTTGCAGCACCATGTCCGAATCCATGTTCCCAATCATCGCCTGACTCATTCATACCATCGACAGGGCGATGATCGCCAGAATCGCGCCCGGATACACGACAAGCTGCTCATTGAACGTCGGCCGACCGGCCGCTTGAACGTTATCGAAACAATGTCGCTGACCGGAGAGGCAAGCGAACGGATGACGGGTTACGCGTCCCCCCAAACCTCGGCGGCGACCTCCACCATGCGCGCGAGCTTGGCTTCCTCGTCGGCTTCGGTGAGGGGGTTACCCTTGACCGAGCTGGCGAAGCCGCACTGGGGGGCGAGGGCGAGACGTTCGAGGGGGGCGTAGCGGGCCGCGTCGTCGATGCGGCGCTTGAGGTGGTCGGCGGATTCGAGGGTCGGGCCCTTGGTGGAGACGATGCCGAGGGCGACGACCTTGCCTTCGGGGAGGAAGCGCAGGGGCTCGAAGGTGCCGGCCCGGGGGGTGTCGTATTCCAGGAAATAGCCCTGGACGTTGATCTCGTTGAACAGCACCTCGGCCACGGGATCGTAGCCGCCGGCGGCGGCCCACAGTCCCTCGCGGTTGCCGCGGCACTGGTGCATGGTGACGGTGACGTCCTCGGGGAGACCTTCGAGGCATTGGTTGATGCGGCGCGCGTACTCGGCCAGCACGGCCTGGGGGCCGGAGCCCCAGGAGCGGAACACATCCTCGTACGTCGGGTCGCACAGGAACGGGATGGCGACGTCGTCGAGCTGGATGTAGCGCGCGCCGGCCGCCGTCAGAGCGGCCAACTCCTCGCGGTAGGCGGCCACCAGGTCCTCCCAGAAGGCATCCACGTCGTCGTAGACGGAAGCCACGACTCCGGGGTCGCCACCGGCGAAGCAATAGACCACCGTGGGCGCCGGGATAGTGACCTTGGGCTCGGCGTCGGTGTTGGCCGTGAGGAACTCGAAGGCCCGGACGACGGCGCTGGGGCGCCAGCGTATCCTGCCCTCGACCCACACCACGGTGAAGTCCTGCTGGCGGCTCTCCTCGTTGCGCCAACTGAAGGGAGAGGAAGCGCCTTGCCGGGTGGCTGAGAAGCCATCCCAGGTCATCATCAGCTCGCTGAACCAGCTCCGGCGGCGAAACTCCCCGTCGGTGGCCAAGCGCAGGCCCACGCGCTTCTGCAGCGCGATGACGTCCCGGACGAAGCCGTCCTCGATACGCGCCAACTCCTCGTTGCCGTGGGGGCCGAGGTTGCTCTCGGCGGTGTCCGGGCCAAGGAGTCGCACCCTGGCCTCCTTGAGCCCGGCAGGACGAAGGAGGCTACCGACGTGGTCGGCGCGGAACGGGGGCTTGTTTCTTGGCGGCATATCGGTATTCCGGTGGCTACGAGCCTGCGTAGAAGAATTCGTCGGAGAGATGATCGCGGGAGAGGGCGACCGGCCGGCCGCCCCTGCGGCGTTCGTTTGGAGAGTCCAGAGGGTTCAACTCTTTTTCGGGGTTCCTGTCTTCTCTAACGGACGTCCAGGCCGTGGCGGCGGCTGAGCTTGTAGAAGAGGCTGGCCAGAACAACGGTGCCGACACTGATCCCTAGGGCGAAAGCCGACAGACTCCCAACGTGGCCGTTGTCCCAGAGCTCCCAGATGACCACGGAGATCACCTCGGAACCGGGGCTGTAGAGCAGCAGCGCCACGGACAGTTCCCGGATGGTGATGAGGAAGATGTAGATCCACCCGGCGAACAGGGCGGGCATCATCAGCGGGACCATGATCCGACGGGCCACGTTGCCCCAGCTCGCACCGCTGGCGGTCGCGCTCTCCTCCAGCTCCTTGTGGATGCCAATGAGTCCCGCGTGGCTGAAGCGCATGGCGTAGGGCAGATAGCGCGCGGCGAACGCGATGACCAGGATCCAGATGGTGCCGTACACGGGAATCGGGACCACGAGGTAGGTCTGCAGCACGGCTACCCCCATGACGATGCCCGGGAACACCAGCGGCACCATGGTCAACCGGTCCAGGTGCCAGCGCATCTTGATGTTGGTCCGCGTCACCAGCCAGGCGGTGACGAAGGCCACGCCCACGCAGGCGGTGGCGGACACGATGCTGATGGTGACGTTGTTGGTGATGGACCGCAGTATCTTGTCGTCGCTGAACGCTTCCACGTAGTTGTTCAGGGTAAACATGGAGAGCGCATCCCAGGAGGGCACCACGAGGTAGGGCATGAAGCTCGACCAGATCAGCGCGGTAAGCGGGAGAAGCTGGAGCATCGGCAGGCCCAGCAAAGCCAACCCGCCCAGCCAGCGCCACCGTCCCAGGTCCTTGCGCCGAGGCTGAAACCCCTTGCCGGTGATGGTGGTGAACCGGTGCGCGTGCTGGGTGACGCGATAGTACGGAACCAGGCACAGAGCCACCAGGGCGATGAGCAGCACCGAGTAGGCGCTGGCGTAGCCGTACTCGGGAACGAACCCCTCGATCAACTGGAGATAGATCTGGGTGGTCATGACCTCGATGCCCGCGGGAAGACCCACCAGCGCGGGAATCTCGAAGGCCTCCATGCTGCGGATGAATGTGAGGATCAGCACGGAGAGAAGGCTGGGCATGGCCATGGGCAGGGTCACCTTCCAGAACACCTGCCAGTCGCTGCTGCCGGCCACCACCGCGGCCTCCTCGAGGGACGGGTCCATGGACCGGAACGGCGTCGCCATGAGCAGGAACACGATGGGGGTCCAGAGAAAGCCCTCCACAAGGATCATGCCGCTCATGGAGAACAGGTTGAAGATGGGCATGATGCCGGTGACGGAGTTCACGGCCATGTTGATGAAGCCCGCCTCCGGCCCCAGCAGCAGGATCCAGCCGATGACCTTGACCAGCCCCGGGACCGCGAACGACACGAACGCGGCCAGATAGGCCACCGCGCGGAACGGCGCGTTGCTGCGCTCGGCCAGCCAGGCCATGGCGGTGCCGAAGACCAGCGCCCATGCAGCGCTGCCCACGGAAAACACGACAGAGTTCCAGATCAGAGTCTGGAACTCCTCCATGCCTTCGAAAATATCGAAGTAATTCTGAATCGTCAGGCCGACGATGTCCGAGTCTTCGGAAGGAACGAAGCTCGAATAGATGATGAAGACAAGGGGCGGGATGACGAGATACAGGAGCACAAGCGCGCAAGGTATGAACAACCACAACGGGAAGTCACGGCCCTGCCGGCTGGGACGGAAAATGTCGAGGAATGCCCGGGCTCCGCCCCCGGTCAAACCGGTCTCCTTGAACGCTGCTTCGTCTTTGCTCAACGGTGGCGATTCCTGGTGACGGCCGGTCCCCGGCGCACCGGTCGCGTGCAATCACCGGGCACCCGGGGGCAGGGTGCGACCCTGCCCCCGGGTGCCACGATCATTCGCACGGGGCGCAAGAAAAGGTCGCCCGTGAAGTCCATCAGCGGCGGCCGATGGAACGCAACTGCTTGTTGAGTTTCTTGGAAATCCTGTTGTAAGCCTTCGAGCTCATTCCCCGTTCGGGGTACACCCGCTTGAACGGATAGTCCAGCCACGCCATTCCGTAGTGGAACTTCTGCAGGATCTTCTGTCCTTCGATCAGGACGAAGTTGGTGAGCAGCAGCGCGGCATGGGGGTGCGGCGAATTCGCGAAAATTGCGGAGCCGCCCGCGTTGGTCGGGACCTCGTCCAGGGCGTTCCATCCCAGCGGCGCGCCCTCGGCGATTTTCACGAGCGCGTGATTGCGGAAAACCGAAGGCGACACCACGAACTCGCCGGAGATGATCAGGTCGCGAGTGGCCGTGCCCGAGATCTTCACCAGCTTGATCTGCTGCTTCTTGAGCTTCTCGACGTATTCCTCGCCCTTGACGTTGATCATGCTTGACAGCATCCGGTCGCCGGTGCTCTGCACGCTCATGACGATCTTGCCCTTGAGTTCCGGGTTCAGGAGGTCGTCGAAGCTCTTGGGCGCCTTTTCCTTGGGCATCTTGTCGGTGTTGTATCCGAGGCCGATGAAGGACTCGCGGTCGGTAACCCACCATGCCCCGCCGCTCTTGGCCTTGGTCTGGTGCTCATCCGGCCACCTCTTGTGCTCCGGGCTGCTGTAGGGCGTGATGATGTTCCGCTCACGGAGCAACTGCAGGATGCCCGGGGTGCTCTCGATGGCGTCCACGAGGTATTTGCCCGCCTTGTGCTCGGCGAGGATCTTGGCGGCGATATCCTTGCTGCCCGCCCGATAGACCTCGATCTTCACGTCCGGGTATTTCTTGGCGAACTCCGCCTGGATGGTCTTGTACGACTTGCCGCTCAGCGACGTGTACCAGACCACCTTGCCTTCCTTCTTGGCGCCCTCCTCCAGCATCTTGTGGTAGTCCGCTCCCTTGTAGTTGGCCAGCTTTTTGATCGTGTCGCTCTGGCCCCACGCCGCGGACACGGTCAGAAAGAGAAGCGCGACGGTCAAGTATAGTGCCTTCATAAGGATGTCCTCCTCTCGGGTTTGACTCCTGCGGAAGCTTGGCACATGCATCGCGGGACACCCGCTTTTGCATATGTTCAACGCCCTTCTAGGCCACCTCCCATGGCTTGTCAAACGGAATGCCTTGGGCGATGATGATCCGGTCCCGGACGCTGTCCGGATTTTTCGTCCATGACGCCGGTATCCGACTTGCCGCAGAGGGTTGACTTGCCATAGAGGGTTGGAAAAATGCGCGGAGCACGCCGTATCACGATCACCGCCACACTGCTCTTGCTTTTCTGCCACGGCCCGCTCTTCGCCGCCTGCAAGGAAGAAAGCTTCGCCAGCCGTTTCTTCCGGCCGGCCTACGCCGCGACGCCCGACGCGACCCTGAACTACTTCGGCCACAGCTTCTTTCAACTCGTCACCAGCCGGGGCACGAGCATCGTCATGGATCCCCTGGCACCGGGCTGGTACCCCACGCCAGACGTCTCCGCGGACGCCGTCACCATCGGCCGGGAGCACCAGAACCACAACTGGTTCCCCATCGTACGCGGCCGTCCTCAACTCCTCCGGGGCCTCCGGGAAACTCCGTACGCGTACGAATGGAACCAGATCCGCACCACGGTGAAGGACGTGCTCATCTACAGCGTCCCCATCTACGTCAGCCGTCCCGACGGCGACCTCTTCAAGGGAGCGGCCTTCGCGTACGATCTCGGGCGGCTGTGCGTCGCGCATCTGGGAGACCTGGCCCACCGGCTCACGGCCAAGCAACTGAAGCAGTTCGGCAAGGTGGACGTGGCGCTGGTGCCCATCGGCGGGCGCACCACCATGGGACCCTGGACCGCCCGCGGCGTGGTCGAACAGCTCAAGCCGAAGATCGCGATCCCCATGCACTACCGCGACGACCTCGAGCGCGTACGCATCTTCACCGAAGGCTTCCCCACGCGCACCGTGCCGGAAGGCTCCCTGGCCATCAGCAAGGCCGCGTTGCCGCGCAAGACCGAGATCGTGGTGCTGGGCTATCGCGGCGGGCCGTTCTGAGCCATGTCGCACATGCCCTGGTGCCTTGCTCGCGTTTACGAGTCCGCAGGTCGGTCACCTTCCCGCGCACGCGTTTCTTTTGGGTTGACTGCCACATTGATCCATCCTATTTTACGCGCATTCGTCGGGCGGTCGCCCGGTCTCACCGGGCGCGGTCCGGCCGTGTAACAACCAACCCAGGGAGGTATTTCATGAGGAGTCCGAGATTCAAGGGGTTGCTGGTTGCGGTCGCGGTGGCGGCCATGGCGTGGGCGGCCGGGCCACAAGCGGCAAGTGCTCAGAAGATGCCGGCCAGCATGGAGATCGGCGGCGCGAGCATCGGCGGCGCCTTCTACGTGGTGGCGGGCGGCGTGGCCAAGCTGCTGGAGAAGGAGCTCGATATTCCCGTGACCGCGGCGGTCACCGAGGGCTCGCGCGAGAACGTGCGCCTCATCGAACGCAAGCAGATCTTCATGGGCGTCATCGCTTCCAACAACTCCTATCCGGCGTACCACGGGGTGTTGACCTACAAGAGGAAGTATCCGGTGGCTCTGGCCATGGGCCTCTACCCCAACGCCTTCACGCTCCACACCCTGCCCGGCAGTCCCATCAACTCCTTCGCCGACCTCAAGGGAAAACGCGTGGGCGTGGGCACCGGCCGGACCTGGGATGCCTTCATGGTGCCGTTGATGAAGGCCCACGGCCTGACCTACAAGAAGGACTTCAGGCCGGTGTACGCGGGCATGAGCGACCTCTACACCCAGCTCGGCGACGGCATCATCGTGGCCATGCCGACCATGGTCTCCGGGCTGAGCCCTATCCCCGCGGCACTGCGCCTGCACGCCGAGAAGGGCGCGCGCTACCTGCCGCCGGAGCCCCAGGCGGTGGAAAAGATGCTGAAGCAGTTCCCGTACATGACGAAGCAGACCATTCCGGCGAACACGCCCACGTTCGAGAAGGCCGTGGAGACCTTCGACATCGGCGGCCCGCTGCTGACAGTGCGCGCGGACGCGGACGAGGAGTTGGTCTACCGGGTCATCAAGCTGATCCACCAGAACCTGAAGCAGCTCGCCGCTGACGTGCGCTACTTCAAGTACGCGGAGCTCAATCCGGCGGTGCTGACCACCCAGATCGGGGTCCCCTACCATCCGGGAGCGGTCCGTTACTGGAAGGAAGCCGGACTCTGGCCGAAATCATAAGCTGCATCGCCACGTAATCGCGGCAATCGGGCCGACCGCGCTCGCCGTCAGGGGCGCGCCGGCCCATTGCCGCGTCTCGGGGACGAAGACCGGACGCAACCTTCCGCAGTCGCTCAGGCCAATCCCGCGGTGCTGACCAAGGATATCGACGTGCCCCTTCATCCGGGCGCGGTGCGCTACTGGAAGGAGGCAGGGTTCTGCAAGCCATAGGTCGGATCATCACCCGGTTGCTGGCCATCGGACTGTCGGCCTACGCCATCTGGAACGCGTTCAGTCCGTTGCCGCCCCTTCAGGAACGCAGCTTGTTCCTGCTCGTCCTGTTCGCCCTGGTGTTCCTGACCCAGGCAACGGAGCGCGAGCGGCCCGCCCAGGCGGCGGTGGACCTCTTCTGGCTGGCGCTCAGCCTGGCGACCTTCGGCTACGTGTTCATCGAGCACGAGGAGATCGCCTTCAAGTCGGGGCTCGTCACCCAGACCGACCTGGTGCTGGGGGTGATCTGCGTCATCGTGGTGCTCGAGGCCACCCGCCGCATCGTCGGCTGGGCGCTGGTGGTCACCGCGCTGGTGTTCCTGGTCTACTGCTTCTACGGCCAGCACCTGCCGCGGTGGGTGGGGGGACACGGCGGCTTCGACCTGGATCGCATCGTCACCACCGTCTACCTTTCGGGCAACGGCGTCTTCGGCGTCGCCACCTACATCACCTTCAAGTTCGTGTTCCTGTTCGTGATGTTCGGCAAGCTGCTGGAAGCCACCGGCGCACTGGCCTTCATCATGGAATTCACCCGCTCCTTGGTGGGACGATACCGCGGCGGCCCGGCCATGATGGCCGTGGTCTCCAGCGGCATGATGGGCTCGGTGAGCGGCAGCGCGGTGGCCAACGTCATGGTCACGGGCTCCATCACCATCCCGCTCATGAAACGCGTGGGCTTCCAGCCCCACGTGGCTGGCGCGGTGGAGGCGGCCGCGTCCACCGGCGGCCAGTTCATGCCGCCGGTGATGGGGGCGGCAGCGTTCCTCATGATGCAGTTCCTGGCCGTGGACTATCTCCAGATCGTCAAGGCCGCCTTCATTCCCGCGGTGCTGTATTTCATCGGCGTGCTGGCGGGGGTCTACTTCTACGCGCTGCGCTCCGGGCTCACGGGCTTGCCGAAGAGTGAACTGACCAGCATCAGAGACGTGGTGCGCGAGCCCCAAGGGGTGACGTTTATCGCCGGCATCGGCCTGCTCATCGTACTGCTGCTCTTGCGGTGGTCGCCGGTTCAGGCGGTGCTGCGGGCCATGGCCGTCATCGCGGTGCTGGGGGTGGGCATCGCCGCCATCTCCATGTTTGTGCAGGACCGCCGCGGTTTCGCCACGGCCGCGCCGGCCGGAGCCTGGAGAGCTGTCAAAAAAGGCATCGACGTATTCGAGGGCACGGGCAGGGACTTCGTAACCCTGGGCACCGCCGTGGCCTGCGTCGGCATCATCATGGGCACCATCCTGATGACCGGCCTCGCTACCCGCTTCTCCGGTCTCGTCATCGGCATGGCGGGCGGCGACCTGACCATCATCCTGCTGCTGACCATGTTCGCCTCCATGATCCTCGGCATGGGACTACCCACCAGCATCGCCTACATCATTCTCGCGCTGATGGTGGCGCCGGTGCTCGTCAAGGTGGGCGTGTGGCCCATGGCCGCGCACCTGTTCATCTTCTTCTCCGGCATGCTGTCGATGGTGACGCCGCCGGTGGCCCTGGCCGCCTACGCGGGTGCCACCGTTGCGGGCAGCGACTTCTGGCGCACCAGTCTGTTCGCCGGCCTCGTATCGTTGCCGGTGTATATCCTCCCCTACGCCTTCGTATTCGGCACGCCGTTGCTGATGCGGGGCCACCCCGTGGACATCATTCTGACCACGGCGACGGCGGCTGCCGGGGTGATCCTCAACGCCTATGCCTTGGTCGGCGACTTCAAGGACCGGACCGAGGCGGTGGAGCGGGTGGTAGTGTTCGCCGCCGCCATCATGCTCATCGCCCCGGGGACCATGACCGACATACTCGGTCTGGTCCTGGCCGGCGCCGGTCTGGCCCGGCCGTTTTTGCGGCGGGTGTCCACGGCCGGTGCCACGGGCTGATTCGACGGGCGCGCGCGACAACGGAAGGGAATGCCCCCACGCCCGAACTTCGGCTTCTACGCTCGACGAAAGCGTGGACCGCCGGGTCCCGTGCGCGTCATCGCGTGACCTCGCCAACGGCCGCATCGCTTTGCGGGCGGCCACCGGGAACCCCTCCCCGTCTAAATGAAGAGGTCAACTGTCCTGTGTGGTTGCGTGAGGTAACGGTTTGAGGATGACGGAGACGCTGCCGTATCGCCTGACGTTGGAGGATACGGAACGGGACGTGGTGCGACGGATCCGGGGCGGCGATTCGGACGCCTACCGGCTTCTGGTCGAGCGCCACCAGGCACGCATCCACCGGCTCGTCGGCCGGCTCCTGGGACCGGACCACGGCGACGTGGACGACGTCGTGCAGGAAGTGTTCGTCAAGGCGTTCTTCTCGCTGGGCAAGTTCCGGGAAGACGCGGCCTTCGGTACCTGGATCACGCGCATCGCCATCAACCGCGCCCGCGACGAGCTCAAGCGGCAATCGGGCAAGGTGTCCCTGGAGACGGAACCGTCCGAGGACGCCGTCGAAGGTCTGCGCGACCGGCTTGCCACCGACCAGCACCAGGACGGCGAGGCGAACGAAGCCCGCGAGGCCGCGATCAGCGGCGTGGTTGCCCGGACGGTGGCCCGCCTCCCCGACCGGCTCCGCATCGTCGTGACGCTGAAGGACATGGAAGGAAATTCGTACCAGGAAGTCGCCCGAATCCTGAATTGTTCCCTGGGCACGGTCAAATCGCGCCACGCACGGGGACGCGCGCGCCTGCGGCAGATGCTTGCGCCCCATGTCGCGGAACTGTTCGGCGGCCGGTACGATGGCCAGGATCAAGCAGGCCAGGGAGGTGATTCGTGACCTGTGATGATTTCACGCAGTGGCTGGAATCCGCCGGCGCGAAGCTGACGGAGGATCTCCACGAAGCACACGCGGCACACGTCGGTTCATGTGCCGCCTGCCGCTCGGCTCTGAAGGAGGAACGGCTCTGGCGGCGTTTCTTCTCCGTCGCGCCGGCACCGTCCCCCCAGCGGCCCGCGTGGCCGGGGGTACTCGCCCGAATCCGCGAGGAGGAGAACCGGCGCGCGTCATGGAGCGACGCCGTCCTGCTGTTCAGCCGCCGGCTCGCCCCGGCCTTTGCGCTGGTGGTGGTGCTGCTCGGCGGCGTCGGCCTTTGGCGCGGCTTGCTGACACAGCCCCCGGCGCAGGCGCCCGCCACCGTCACCATGCTGGAGGGCGTATCGGGCCAGGACGCCGTGTCCGCCGACGAGCCCGACGCGGTGCTGATCGCTTGGGTAGGAGCTCGGAATCCATGAAGAGAAAAGCCTTGATCGCAGTGGTGGGCGTGTTCCTGCTCGGACTCATGGGCGGCGCCGTCATCGGAAACGTCTTTCCCGTAAGAGAACTGTGGGGCGATTCGTGGCGTCACCATCGGGAAGCCGGGAAACACTGGAGCGGCAGGAAGCAAGCCTCGAGCGGACGGTACCTGCGCATGCTGCAGCGGAAGCTCGACCTGTCGGAACGGCAGATGGCGGAAATCGGTCCGCTGTTGAGCCAGGCACGCCGGGACCTTTACCAGTCGCGTATCCGCTCCCACGAGGAAGCCAACCGCATCATCATGGAGTTTCACACAAAGATCGTACCATCCCTCGACGAGAGCCAGGCGCGCAGGCTGCAAGGCCTGACCGACGACTTCCGGGAACGACGCGCGAAAAAGCGCGAGCGGTGGATGTCGCGCCTCGATTCGCGGCGCAGGGGGGAGTAGTACCCGCCCCGCGTCCCTTGCGGCGCCGCGGCTGAACCGGAACCCCCACGCGTCTAATCCTTGACATCGCGATCCGGATCGAGCCAACCACCGAACAAGGAGAACATCAATGAAGAATCGCAAGCGCACCGCATTTCTGATGGTACCCGTGCTCCTGGTGGGCCTTTCCGGAGGCATCGCCTGGAGCCAACAGGGCGAAGGGCGCCGGGGCGACGGCCCGCGTATCGCTCGCGCCGATGGCGACGAGGAGCGCGGCAGACGGCACTGGCGCGGGCGCGAGGGGCGGCGCGGACGTGGCGGCCAGGCACGGATGATGGGACGCATGAAGGAGCGGCTGGAGCTCAGCGACGAGCAGGTCACGAAGATCAAGGACGTGCTCACCGAAGCGCGCAAGAAGAGGATCGCTCTGCGCGCCGACGCCCGCATCGCCGGCATCGAGCTGCGCCAGATGGTCTCGGGCGAAACCGTCGACAAGGCCGAGGTCGGCACCAAGGTGGACGCCATCGCCAAGATTCGGGGCGACCTGCTGCAAGCACGCGCCGACGCAGTAATGGCGGTGCGGGACATCCTGACACCCGAGCAGATCGCGAAGGCGGACGGCATGCTGAAACGCCTGCTGCACGACCGCGGAGGCCGCAAGGGCCGCGGCCGCCGGTAGGACGGCTATCGTCCCCGAATGAGGAGCGGGCAGCCCTTGTGGCTGCCCGCTTTTTTTTTTACCACGCTCGCACCATTTTCCGTCATTACCGCGCCCCCACCCTCATTCCCGCGAAAGCGTGCCCA
>JAJDXX010000209.1 GCA_022823055.1 Candidatus Binatia bacterium
TTCCCGCTTCCGCGGGAATGACGTTTCGAGAGGTCTCGGTCTCATGAGTCTTGACGCAGCCTGGAAAGCGGGAATCCAGGCTCAGTGCGCCCGGCATGTCCAGTCGCGGCCGCCCCACAGGTCGGTGCCGCCGATGATGGCGTCGGTGGCGTCCAGGGTAATGGTATCCAGGGCCGAAACCACGGGGGCGCCGGGATAGTTGAGCACCTGGAGTTCCCGGTAGGCGCCGGCGACTCGGTCGGCGGGCGGCAGTTCCAGGATGCGGTCGCGGCTGCCGGTGCTGACCACGGCATCGGCGCGGGTGTCGTAGAACAGCAGCGGTGAATCCGTTCCCTCCTGGCCGCCGTACTCATACGTGACCAGCACCGTCCGGATGCCTTTCTCCTCGCACGCGCGCACCGTGAGCATCACCTCCAAGAAGGCGTTGCCCGAGCCGAGCCAAGTGATGAGGGCGGCTTCCGCTCCCAGCGCCCGCGCCACCTGGGACGCGTTGTGCGCCGCCACCTCCTTCTCGCGAAAGGCCTCGAAACGGATGCGCTGCAGGACCACGCCGACGAAATCGACCCGGCGGCCGTGTTCTCGCGCCAAGCGCATGGCCAGCGGCTGGTTCTGCCAGTCCCAGGTGGTGGGGTAGTAGGCGATGGTCTTCAGCGTGTTGCCGGTGACCGCGCCGTCCATCATCTCGTTGGGGTGCACCACCGTGGCCAAGGACTCGCGTACCGGCAGTCCGTAGTATCCCAGTCCGGACGGCAGATGCTCCGACTCGGTGATGCAGCCCACGATCACCACGGTCTTGGGCAGTTGCGCGTCGCCGTGCGCCACGCCGAACATTTCGACGGCGGCGGGTTCGGCCGTGGCCGTGGTCTCGGCGAGCCTCTGGGCCACCCGGTATTCGGCGGCCTGGATCACCTGGTGTGCTTCGGCCTCGATCAGGTCCGGCGGCAGCCGGAGGTTCAGCACCAGGCTCGGGACACGGCTGAAGCCCGAGAGGTCGGCCCCCGGTCCCCACATGTCCAGGATGGCGCTCCGTTGCGCGGTGGTGCCGGTGCGGATGGTGCCCTCGTAGGCCGCGGTGGTGAGGAGGGTCATGCCCGAGAGCCGGTGGGTGCGGCCGCGTCCCACGGGAACCACGGGACTGGTGATGCCGGGAAACACCTGCGCGTCGCCGCCCACCTTGACCCTCGGCTCCACCACGTCGCGGATGCCGGTGACCCGCACCCGCTCGCCCGGGCGGACGATGTCGAGCCCGGCCTCGAGGATCCGGGGATCCCGCGAAGCCAGCTCCACCAGTTCCGCTTCCGCCACTTCCAGCGCGCCGCCGGCGTATTGCAGCGTTCCGCCGAAGCGGAGATCCCGCACCGGGAACTCCGCCAGCTCCAGCGGTCTGGCGTTCCCGGCGGCGCTCATGACGCGGCTTCCGGCGTGAACACGGTGCTCTCGTCCACTTCTTCCTCGAGGGCCTTGAGAGCGGTCTCGACGATGGACTTGCGCAGTTTCTCGTCGACCTCCGGCGGCAGGCTCGGATCGCCGCACGGATGGGGGATCTTGACGCCCTTGACGATGCGGCTGGCGCCCACCTGTTCCGCCAGCGGGAACATGGCACTGATCATCGACACGGGAACTCCGGCACGGTCCAGTTCTTTGCTGATCACAGCTCCGCTGCGACTGCAGGTGCCTCACGTGCTCACCAACAGCGCGGCGTCCACGCTGTTGGCCTTGAGCTCCGCGGCGATCTCCTCGCCCATCCGCTGCATGTTCGCGGGCGAGCCCTGGTTGCCGGGGACGACGTAGTAGGCGGGGTAGAGGTCCTCGTACTTGCCCTCCTGCTGGAGTTCACGCAAGGCGTCCAGGGGAACGCCGTAGAGCGGGTTGGCGTTCATGTTGGCCACGTTGTAGCCGCCGTGCACCGCCTCCCACATGCCCGGCTCCATGGTCTTCAACTCCGCCACCGGATACTTGCGCCAGAACGTGTTGCGGAAGGTCTTGAAGCCGTCCGGGTTGCCCCAAGGCACCACGCCGCTGGTGGTGACCAGCGCGATCTTGGCCTTGCCCACGTTCTTGACCGCGGCGGCCGGCGCCACCCGGTCCCAGGTCTGCATGGGGATCTCGGTGGCGAAAGGCTTGCCCTCGATCTTGTCCAGCAGCATGTCCAGCGCCCGGTCCGCGCCGGTCCGGCCGCTGCGCTCCTGGAAGCGGATGCCGCGGGCCAGGTAGCCCTCGTCCTCGGCCGCGCCCACGGGTTTGTCCTGGAGCCGCCTCAGGACGAAGCGGGCGAGATCCTCCAGCGCCTTGCCCATGCCCGCCGCCGTCTCCGTGGTGGGAAAGAGGAACAGTCGCGCGTCGTGGTACTCGCGGTACGCGTCCACCGCCGGGTTGTCCTCGTGCATGGCGGTCACGCACACGCGTTCCAGCTCCGCCGCGACCATGTGGCCGATCTCAACGCAGGCGAGGCCATAGCGTCCGGCGTTGAACGCAGGTCCCAGCACCACCACGTCCGCCTCGGCCGCCGCGATCTCCCGCAGGAGCGCCGCCCGCGCCTCCTCGGGTTGCTCGTGGAAGTGGTTGTCGCCGAAATAGATGGTGGGGGCCACCTCCGCCTGACCCTCCAGCAGCCGTTGCAGGCCGCGCGACGGCCCCGCCAGGGTGTCCAGGGTTCCGGCGGCGACGTCCGCCTTCTCTTCCCCGCCGATGCCGGCGAAAAACTGGTTCACGACGTGTGCCACGCGCTTCATGTTCGCCTCCTTGCCATTGGCTGAAATGCGCCTCACGGATCACGGTAGCGAAGAGGTGTACGCGGCGCAAGGGTGCGCCTGGGGCGTTTTGACAGGTCTTGTTCGCCTGCCCTATGGTTCCGCAAGATGCGTGAACCCATAACCCTGGCCGTGATCGCCGTGTTCCTGGCGGTCTTGTTTGGCAGTGGGGCTGGCATGAGGATACGCGAGGCTGGAGGCGAACCCCCGCCGGCTCCGGCAGGGTCCACGGTGCCACTCGGCGTCCGGCCAGGAAGCGTTTCCGCGCTACCGCTGCAACGCCCGTCGGATGCGCTCAACGCGCCCACCATCCATCTTGGCGAGTCATTGCATGTGAACCCGGGCGTGGCGCCCGCGCCGGGATCCCTCGACGTCGTGGGTGCGCATGGAAACGTCCGGGTGGCGTACGGCCGTGTTGCCGACGGCGCGGGCGCGCGCAGGCTGATCGAGTATCTCACGGCCGAAGCAGAGGAGACTTCCGGAATCCGCAAGCCGCACCGGGTGAGGATGACCGTCCGGGTGGTGGAGGGAGCGACTTCGGGAATGGTCGATCAGACGGTGCGCGCGGTGCAGTGGATCAACGCGGCTCTGCCGCGGGAGCACCGGCTCGGGTTCGAAGACGCTCTCGTCCCGCGCGAGGTCGCCGAAGGCTTCGGCACGTTCAAGTGTGAGGATGTTCCGTGCGATCGGCTTCCCGTACCGAACGGGGAGATCTTCGTCCGGTTTGCGCCCGCGGAAGCATGGCTGGGGGCCGCGCGGGCGGCGCGGACCCCGCACGTTTCGGGACAGGGCGAGTTCGACGGCTGGATCTTGCGGCGCGGCACGGGTGAGCACCGCCGCTCCCATTGGGCGGGCCAAGTGTGGGTGGACCCGGTGCGAGCCACGGGCGAAAGCCGTCTTCATGTCCTGGTGCACGAGATGCTGCACGTCCTCGGGCGCCACCACGCCGACCCGGAACGGTTCCCCGAATCGGTCATGCGTCCCGTGTACGGACCGGTGAGTCCGGGCGAGATACTCGATCCGTTGGACCGCGAGGTCCTTCTCGCCGTCCACGGAAAGCTCGCGCCCGACGCGATGCCAGACGATATCGCCCGCGCCCTGGAGTCCTGGGAGGATACCTCGACGCACGTCCTGGGCGAATTCGACGCGGCAGGCGCGATGGTGGCGTTCGGCGTCGGGCTCCGGAACGGCTTGGCCCGTCCATGGGCTCGCGGTCCCGCGTCGAGCGCCAACCTGGCGAAAGAACTCTTCCTGTCGGAGAGTGTGACCTGGTCCGGTCGCGTTCTTGGGTTCACACGAGACGGTCGGACCGTCGCCGGCGCGGCCGAACTCACGATTCGATTTGACACCCGCGCCGGCACGCTCCGGCTGACGGCCTTGGAGTCCTGGCCCGGCGGGCGGCCGCCCGGGGCGGTCGGCAGCGGCACGCGGTGGGGCGAGGGCGGTCTGGTTTACGACGTCGTCCTACGCGGAAACAGCTTCGTTCGCGCGGGAGGCGACGCGGGCCAAGTCACCGCCGTTTTCTTCGGCGGCTCCCACGAGGGCGTGGCCGGGGTGATCGAACGCGATGACCTCACGGCAAGCTTCGGGGCGGAACGCCGAGGCGGCTCCGCGGGGCCGTGACGCTCGTTTCTTCCGCCGTGATCACCCTTGACGCGCGCCGAACACCTGGCCTATAGGGGGAGCACAACCCCGTGCGCCACACTTGACCGGAAGGAGAGGTGGTCCACCATGGCGATGACGACGCGGGAGGAGAACGCGCTTCTCACCCAGACCGGGCGTGGCACCCCCATGGGCGAGTTGCTCCGGCGTTACTGGTGGCCGGTGGGCATCTCCGCGCACCTGAAGGACAAGCCCACGTTCATCCGGGTGATGGGCGAGGACTTGGTGCTGTTCCGCGACGGGAAGGGCAGGGCCGGGGTGCTGGGAGCGTACTGTGCGCACCGGCGCGCGAACCTGTGTTTGGGGGACGTGGAGGTGGGCGGTCTGCGCTGCCGGTACCACGGGTGGCTTTACGACGTCGAGGGCCGTCTCCTGCAGACTCCCGGCGAGCCGCCGGAGAGCACGCTCAAGGACGGCATCCGCCAGCTCGCCTATCCGGTGGAGGAACTGGGCGGGCTCGTGTTCGCATATCTCGGCCCGGAGCCCGCGCCGCTTCTGCCCCGCTATGACTTCCTCGTGGGCGACGGCGAGACCTACGTCACGGTGCAGGGCCTTCAGGACTGCAACTGGCTCCAGTGCGTGGAGAACGGGCTCGACCCCGTGCACCCGAGCTTCACCCACGGCGGGGCGTGGCCGGACATCGCCAGCACCGAGCCCGACCTGGGGTTCGAGGAAACGGAGTGGGGCCTCGTGTACAAGGCCTACCGCAAGGCGGACAAGGCCGGTGAGTTCAACTACCGGGAGCATCACCTGCTGATGCCGGGCATAAGCTGCGGCGGCAGCGGCGGACGCTATCTCAAGGGTCCTTCCGGCGGCACGCCGGTGTCGGCGGCGCGCTGGAGCGTGCCCATCGACGATACCCACACGCTGCTCATGCGCGTGCGCTTCAAGCCCGCGGACAATCCCGGCAACTATGAAGGCGACCCGTTCAGCAAGCGCTGGAAGCCGCCCAAGGACTTCATCCAGCCCTACAAGGAGTATCGGGACTCGGACAATCCGGTGCTCGGTTACGAGATCCCGCCGCTCCACTTCATCGAGGACGGCATGGTGGTGGACAGCCTCGGGCCGCGGGTGGACCGTGAGAGGGAGAACCTCGGACCCACCATCGACGACGGCATCATCCGCCTGCGCAACATGTACCTGAGGGAGATGGAGAACGTCAGGCTCGGACGCGACCCCAAGAACGTCTTCCGCGATCCCGCCAGGAACCGGAAGGTGGTCATCACCGCCTACGAACGGTGGGTCTCCGAGGCAGAGCGCGAGCAGCTCGAGGGTTCGGCGCCGTCATGACCGCCAGGGGAGGGACCATGGGCGTCCACCACGTCAACGAGAAGAGCGCCGAGATGGTCAAGACCGCGCGGGGAGAAACGAAGTATCTCTACCGCGACGAGCAGGGCGGCGGCCCGTCCATCATGATCCGGCACTGGGGTCCCGACACCGACATTCCGGTGCACAGCCATCCGTTCAACGAGATGTTCTACGTGCTCGAAGGGGAGGTGGAGATCGGCGACACCTTGTACACGGCGGGCTCGTGCGTGTTCATCGAGGGGGGCACCCCCTACGGTCCCACGCGCGCGCCCAAGGGCGTCAAGGTGCTGCGTTATGCCGAAGCGTTCCAGAAGTGAGCGGACAGTATGTTGACAGGAAAGGGGAAACGACGATGAAGATACGCAAGCTGTGTGCGTTCATGACGGTCGGGCTCTTTCTCTTCGCGGCGCAATCAGCCTTCGCTGCCGGCAACGCCTACGAGCAGCTCGTGGCGGCGTCCAAGGCGGAAATGGCCAAGACCGGCGGCAAGCTCCGGATGTCCCTGGACTGGCCCAAGCCGGATACCAAGAACGTGCTGCCGGCCTTCAGCAAGGCCTACCCGTTCATCAAGGAAATCTCCTACAAGCGCGAGGTGGGCATCGGGCCCTTCGGGCAGTTCCTCATCCAGTTCAAGCAGGGAAAGAACCCGCCCTACGACATCATGCACATCGCCAGCGAGTTCCAGGCCCAGTACTGGAAGGAGGGCGCTTTCGTGAAGCCTCCGTTCAGCTACGAGGAGCTGGCGAAGCACGTCCCCGCCGGCTGGCCCAGGCTGGATCCGCGGGGCATGGACCCCGAG
>JAJDXX010000027.1 GCA_022823055.1 Candidatus Binatia bacterium
CGTCATTCCCGCGCAAGCGGGAATCCCGGGATGGAGGGATTGTGGCGTGCATCGCAGCAGCCCCACTCACCCCGCCTGGTTTCCCGCTTGCGGGGGATTGACGATTCGGGGGGCGTGCCGACGCGCATTTTCATCTCCCCCTGTGCCGGCTGCAAGCCTACATGGAAGATTCCCGCGAAACTTGCCCTCGACCCCGATCGGGGGCGGGAATGACGAAGGGTGGGGAACAATCTGGAACAGGCGGTAACTGCATTTTCGTCCCCCTTTGTGTCGGCCGTAAGCCGACATGGGTGATTCCCGGAACGCTCCGCGGTCCGCCGGAAACCGGTTTACAGATGGTCGCCGAAAGTCCTACGATGTGATGCAAATCATATCCCGAAGGGAGCTATCCATGTCAGAGCGCACGGCATACGTCAACGGCGAGTTCTTGCCCGAGAGTCGGGCGAGCGTTTCCATCTACGACCGCGGTTTCCTGTCCGGCTTGGGCGTGTTCGAGCGGACGCGGACCTTCGGCGGCGAGATCTTTCAACTGGACCGGCACATCGCGCGGCTCTACCGCTCGCTCAAGGCGGTGCGGCTGGATGCCGGCCTCACGGCGGAGGAGATGCACGAGACCACCGTGGAGCTGGTGAAGCAGAACAAGGGGCTGCTGGGAGCGGACGAGGACTACTTCGTGGGCCACTACGTCACCCGCGGGCCGGACAAGGCGGGCCGGGCGACCGTGGTGATCCTGTGCGAGCCCATCGGCTTCGACAAGTTCGCCCACCACTACATCTGCGGCGGGCACGTCATCACCACGCACATCCGCGCCATCCCCACCCAGGTGTGGGACCCGAAGATCAAGAGCACAAGCCGGATGCACCTGTGGCTGGCGGAGCAACAGGCCCAGTTGGTGGACCCCGAGGCCTATGCCCTGTTGCTGACCCTCGACGGCAACGTCACCGAGCTCACCGCGGCCAATTTCTGGATCGTGCGCAACGGCACCCTGGTCACCGCGCCGGTCCAGACCATCCTGTCGGGCGTCACGCGGGGCGCGGTGCTGGAGATCGCCCAGCACCTCGACATCCCGGTGGAGGAGACGAACTTCCAGTTGTACGACATCATGAACGCGGATGAAGCGTTCATGACCACCACATCACGCTGCGTGCTGCCGCTCACCCGCATCAACGGCAACGCCATCGGCGAGGGCAAGCCCGGCCCCATGGTGGGCAGGCTGCAAAAAGGCTGGACCGAGGTGTTCGGGCAGGATTTCGTCGTCCAGGCGCTGAAGCACATCGACAAGGACAAGGTCCCGGAGGGCGAGGCCGTACCGCTGTAGCGGAGCCGAAAACGGTTTTCAGCGAGCCGCCGCGCGGCCCAACGTCCGCAGCGCGAATTCCCTGTCCGCGCCGTAGACGTTGACGATGAGCTGGCTGAGTCCCTCAACGGCTCCCAGCTCCGCGATCTTCCGGGCGCAGTCGTCGGGCGTGCCCACGAGAGTCATCTCCCGAAAGAGATCGTCGCCCAAGGCCGACCGGAGGGTGCGTGCCAACTCGTACTCGTGGTCCTGGCGCGTGGCCTCCCCGCGTACGTGCGCGCGCATCTCGGGTGACAGCAAGGGCTCCGGCGCCCCGAGGACCTCGTGGGGAATCCGTAGCGCGGCCTTGAACAGCGTGCGGCCAACCTCGGGCGCGAGGGCGTCCATGGCCTGCTCCGTGGTCTCGGCCACGACGCAGTGAGTCCAGGCACAGATGTAGAGCGCGTTCGGATCGCGGCCGGCCCGTAACGCCCCCTCGCGGATCTTCCCGATGGCGTAGCGCAGGAAGCGCGTGGACCCGCCCGGACTGATGATGGCGCCGTCCGCGGCCTCGCCGGCGAACGCGAAAGTGCGCGGTCTTTCCGCCGCCAGCAGGAGCGGCGGCTTGGTCTCGGGCACCGCGGGAAGCCGCAGCCGGCGGCCGTTGTACGGCACGCTCTCGCCCTGGAGGAGCCCCTGCACGAGTTCCACGCTCTCCCTGAACGCATCGAAACGCGACGGCTTCCGGCCAAGGAACTTCACGGCGCTGTCGCCCAACCCGAGGCCGAACTTGACCCGGCCTCCGGTGAGGATGGCGAGGGTGGCGAAGCTGTTGGCCACCACCGTGGGGTCGCGGGTCTGCGTATTGGTAACCGCCAGCCCCACGACCGAGCGTGAGGTGGCCATGGCGCAGTACGGCATGGCCACGTAGGGCTCGGCGCAACGCGGCGAGTCGTACAGCCAGATGTGGTTGAACCCGGCGTCCTCCGCCTGACGCGAATGCGCCGCCAGCATGGAAGGATGGCGTGCGCGCAGGCCGAGGCCGATATCCAGACCTCCTTTTCCCATGATCCTTTCCCCGTCGGACCCTGGCCGCGAGCCCGGGCCTTGGCAAGGCCGGCGAGAGCGTTTCCCCTGGACCTACGGTCCGTGGTGCGTGGCCAGGGGACTCGTGTCGGTGAGGGCCATCATCCTGCGGGCGAGAGCTTCGAGGAGCTCGGCGCGTTGGGCGCCGGGCTCGTCCCAGAGGTTGCGCACCTCGTCCGGGTCGTTGTCGAGGTCGTAGATCTCGCCCCAGCCGGCGCCTTCGTACAGAGTCAGCCGGCGGTCGGGCGTGATCAGGGTGCGGGCGCGGAAGTTGTTGGGCAGGCCCATGTAGCCGCGGCGTTGGTGTTCCTCGATGAGCAGCGAGTCATAGCCCGTGGCGCCGCCACCCATGGCGGGCAGGAGGCTCACGCCCTGCATGCCGTTGTGCCCCTCCAACCCCGCCCGGTCCAGGAGGGTGCCGGGCAGGTCCAGCGTTCCGCACAGCCCTGGATTCACTACGCCCATCGCCTCCGTCGCCGGATCCACCCAGATGAACGGCACGCGCACGAGGCCGCGGTAATGAAGCGCGCCCTTGAGCAAAAGCTGGTGGTCGCCCATGAAGTCGCCATGGTCGCTGGTGAAGATGATCACCGTGTTCTCGGCGAGACCCAGTTCCTCGAGCCGCGCCCGGATGCGTCCGATGGCATCGTCGATCATGGTAATCATGCCGTAGGTAAGGGCGACGGCTTCCCGCACTTCTCTGGCCGTGACGGCGAAGGTGCGCTGGCCGTCGCGGTTGGCCTCGCCCCGGTCACGCTCCTCGTAGAGCCGCGCCAAGTGCGGCAGAACGGGTTGCTCGCCGTGGTGAAAGGAGCCCGGCAGGGCGATCTCCTCGGGGTCGTACATATCCCAGTACCGGCCCGGCGGTGTGAACGCATGATGCGGGTCCGGGAACGAGCACTGGAGGAAGAACGGCCGGTCCCGGCCGGCGCGCGCATGTTCCTCCAGGAACGCCATGGTGCGCTCGGCCACGTAGCTCGTGGGATAGAGCTCTTCGGGCACGCGGGTGCGCCACGCCTGGGGCGCCTCGTAACCGTTGCCGGGAAGCTCGTGGGTGCGTCCGCGCAGGGAGTCGGGATCGGGGTGACGCGCGCGCAGCCAACGGTCATAGTGTCCCACCACCTGGTCGGCGTGCTTGATGCACAGCTCCACGTGCTGGAACCCGTAGTAGGGAAACACGGGCTCGAATTCCGGGTCCCGCGTCCAGGTGGACGGCAGCTCTTGGTCGTAACGCCCGCCGACGTCCTTCCGCGCCTCGCGGAGATGTTGCGGTGGCCGGGTGCGGCTCGGGTCCGGCTCCGGCATGCCCACCACCGGGAGGTCGTCCTTGATGCTCTGGAGGTGGCACTTGCCGATGAGCGCCGTGTGGTAACCGGCCGCGGCCATGACGTCGGTGAACGTCGTCGCCTCCACGGAGAGCGGGATGCCGTTGTGGCGCACGCCGTGAAGCGACGGCATGCGCCCGGTCATCAGCGTCGCGCGGTTGGGCATGCAGATGGGTGTGGCCGTGTAAAACCGCTCGAAACGGGTGCCGGCAGCCGCGAGGGCGTCGATGTGAGGCGTCCGCACCACGGGATTGCCGTAGCAACCCAGGTGGTCCGCCCGGTGCTGATCCGTGATGATGAAAAGGAAATTGGGTCTGTCGCTCATTTGCTCCGTCCGTGTCTCCGTCGTTTATGCGAAGCCTCGTCCCTTGCCGCGGGACCGAAATCCAACCGGCACCGCGATATCACGATGGATCCAGCTCCGCGCCGCCCGCGGCCGGTTCCACCTCCATGGAATTGAGGACGCAGGCCAGCAGGATGTAGTAGCCGACGAGCGCGGACAGTTCCACGCACCCACGGGCTCCGAGGTTCTTCTCCACCGCCGCGAACGTCGCCTCGCTGACGCGGTGGGAGCGCAGCAACTCCTGAGCGTAGCCGCGGATGTCGGCTTCCTCCGCGGTGAGCCCGGACGGCTCCGTGCGCGCGCGAATGGCCTCGATGCACTCGTCGGAGATTCCCGCGGCGCGCGCATGCCCGGCGTGCACCGACCACTCGAACCGGCAGTCCAGCTCCCGCGCCACGGTGAGGATCACCAGTTCCTTGAGTTTCTGCGAAAGCCCCATCTCGAAGCGCACGTGGGCGCCCAGATGAGCCACGCGGCCGGCCAGCTCCGGGTTGTGCAGAAGCATGGGAAACGGTCCCTGCACCTGGCCGCGGCTCTCCGCGATGGCGTCGAACACCCCGTGGTGCTCCGGGCTCAGGTCTTCCCTTTTCTCGATCTTCGCGATGCGCGCCATGTAGTCTCCTTTCTGTCCATTGATCATGCAATTGCCGCCGACGCCCCTTGGTGCCAGCTAGCCACCCAACCCCACGAGTCGTCATTCCCGCGGAAGCGGGAA
>JAJDXX010000224.1 GCA_022823055.1 Candidatus Binatia bacterium
GGCGTCACACCCGTACCGGCGCCCTTCTCGGAAGTGTGCAGTTTTCGATTGCCAAAAATGAGCAGTTTTCGGTTGCCATTGACAGGAATGACTATTCGAGGGGTTGGTGCCGTTTTCGTGTCCGAGCATAGTCTTGACACAGCCTGTTCCGCGGGAACGACTATTCGCAGGGTTGGTGCCATTTCGTGACCGAACGGAACTCGTGTGTGCTTGAACCTCACGGCGACCGCCGAAGGAGCCAATGGATGCTGGCAGCAGCCACGGCAACAACCGCGTAGCTCACCCCCACCATCGCCCAACCCGGGCGCGGGAGGGAGAACGCGGCCAGGGGGAAGCCGGCGAGGAAGTCGACGCACCACAGGAAGAGCGCGGTTACAGGTTCGACCGCATGTGCCAGGAGCGTCGAGACAGCGGGTGCGAACAGGCACAGAAAACCCGTCAGGAGGCCGGCGGGCACGATGAAGAAACCCACCAGCGGTACCAGCAGCGGGTTGGCGATGAAGCCGGCCAGGGAGAGGACGCCGAAATGGTGCGCCACGATCGGCCCCGTGCCGAGGGTGGCGAACACGGGGACGAGGACGGACAGCAACATGGCTGGACGGTGACGTTGCAGCCAGCCCGCACGTGGAGTTTCGGGCGGCCGCATGAATGACGTTCCGCGAAAGATCCGTATGCCCCCGGCGATGGACAGCACTGCCAGGAAGGAGAGCTGGAAAGAGGCCTCCATGACGGCCCCCGGCCAGACCAGAGCGGCGATGAGAGCGGCCAGCGCGAGGCTTCTGAAGAGGCTCGCGTTGCGCCCGCTCAGCACGGCCAGTTGGTACAAGCCGATCATGATGGCGGCGCGCACGGTGGGTACCCGTGCCCCGGCCACGGCGGCGTAGAGGAGCACCGGCGCCAGCGAACCCAGGGCCGCCAGCTTGTGGACCGGGAAGCGCAGCAGCAGCCAGGTGCTGCGGCCCGCCAGCACGCGGCACAGGAAATAGACGGCGAGGCTCAGCATGCCGACGTGCAGCCCCGAGATGGACAGCACGTGGGACATGCCCACGGCGACGAAACGGTCCCGCGCCTCGGCGGTGAGACCGCCGCGGTCGCCCACCACCAGCGCCTTGAGCAGACCGCCGGTATCCGGCTCGAACACGCGATCCACGAACCGGCCGATGCGCCGGCGCCCGGTCTCGACCCAACCGCGGACGCCGCCGCCGTCGCGCCGCACCAGGCGCACATCCCAGTCGTTGTGCAGGTACGCCACGTGGTAGATTTCGCGGCGCGCCAGGTAGGCCGTGTAGTCGAAGCGCTCGTCCCAATTCTTCGGCGCGCGCAGGCGCAACGGCGCCCGTATCACGTCCCCGTAGTGCCAGTGCCGGTAGGCGTTGCGCACGGTTACCCGCACGTTGCCGGTGGCGGGGCGCGCGCCTTTCGGCGTCCATTCCCGTCTCACGGCGAGATGCCAGCGGCTGCGTCCGCCCTGCCCTTCCGGCTCGCGGTAAAGGCGCCCTTCGATGAGGACCGTCCCGGCCCGGCCGGCGAGATGCTGAACGTGGTCGGCGGGCAGCCGCGGATGGAGCAACTCATGGTGCGCTGTGAAACCCCAGTGGAAAGCCAACGCGCAGGCGAAGCCGAGAAGCCCCCAGCGGGGTCTCATGAAGCAGAGGGCCAGCGAAGGCGCCGCCAAGAGCGCAGTAAACGGCCACGGGGCAGCAGCGTCGGCCATGACCGCCATGGCCTGTCCCCCGAGAAGTGCCAGTAGCGGGACGACGAGGACCGCCGTTGGATGCCCGATGTTCATGGTTTGACCCAGACGGCCAGTACCGCCGCGGCGCCCGTTGCAGGCACCCCGAAAGCTGCCAGCCCCCGCTACTCCGCGCCCTGGAACGATTCCAGGATACGCTCGGCCACGGAGCGGCTCATGGACGGGACCTCCAGCAGCTCCTCCAGCGAGGCGTCCCGCAGGCGCTTCATGCTGCCGAAGCGACGCAGCAACGCCTTGCGGCGCGAGGGGCCCACGCCGGGGATGCCGTCGAGCCCCGAGCGCAGGGTTTCGCGCTTGCGGACGCTCCGGTGGTAGGTGATGGCGAAGCGGTGGGCCTCGTCGCGGAGGCGCTGGAGCAAGAACAGGGCGTTGGAGTTGCGCCGCAGCACCACGGGGTTGCTGCGGTAGGGCAGGAAGAGGCGCTCCTCGGAGCGCTCGATCTCCGCCAGGCGCGGCGACGCGGTGACGCGCATCTTGGCCATGGCCACCACGTCCACGTCGGTGACCCGGAGGTCGGCCAACGCCGTGAGCGCCACCTGCAACTGCCCCTTGCCGCCGTCCACCACCATGAGGTCCGGCAGGTCGGTCTCCTGGAGGCCGCGTTGGAAGCGCCGCTTGATGACCTCGTACATCATGGCGAAGTCATCGCCGCGGGTCTCGGGGCTGACGGTGCGCACGCGGTAGCGCCGGTAGTTCTGCTTGTCGGGCTCCCCGTCGAAGAATGACACCCGCGAGCCCACGGCGTTCGTTCCCTGGATCATGGAGATGTCGTAGCACTCGATGCGCTGAGGATAGCGCCGCAGCCGCAGCTTCTGCTGCAGCTCGCGGAGCATCTTCTCCCGCTCCCGCTCCTGGTCGTGGCGCTCGTTGAAGCCCTGACGGGCGTTGTTCATGGCCATCTCCAGGAGCTTGTGCTTCTCGCCCCGCTGGGGCTGGTGCACGGTCACCCGACGGCCCTTGCGCTCTCCCAGGTACTCCTCGTGGACTTCGCGATCCTCCAAGTCCACCGGCACCAGGACCTCCTCGGGAACGAAGCGGCTGCCCTGGTAGAACTGGGTCAACAGGGCGGCGACGATGGCCTCGTCGTCGAAGTGGTGGTCTTCCAGGGAATAGGCCTGATTGCCGGTGAGCTTGCCCTGGCGCACGAAGATGACCTGGACCTCGATGAAGCCCCCTTCCCGGTACAGCCCGAAGATGTCCTGGTCGGCGCCCCAGTGGGACACCATGCGCTGCTTCTCCAGGGTCTTTTCCACCGCCCGGATGCGGTCCCGCAGCTTGGCCGCCTGCTCGAACTCCAACGCGTCGGCGCGCTCGCGCATGCGCACGCGCAGTTGCCGCAGCAGGTCGGCGCTCTTGCCCTCGATGAACAGCACCGCCTGACGCAGGTTGCCGGCGTATTCCTCCGGATCCACCGGATGGACGCACGGCGCCGGGCAGCGCTTGATCTGGTACTGCAGGCACGGCCGGTCGCGGTTGCGGAAGTTGTAGTCGGTGCAGCTCCGCAGCAGGAAGTGCTTCTCGATGACCTCCAGGGTCTCGCGCACCGCGATGGCGGAAGCGTAGGGGCCGAAGTAGCGGCTGCCGTCCTTGACGATGCTGCGGGTGGCGAGGATACGCGGCCAGTCGCCGGCGGTGACCTTGATGCTCAGGTAGCTCTTGTCGTCCTTGAGGCGGATGTTGTAGCGCGGCTTGTACTGCTTGATGAGGTTGTTCTCGAGGATAAGCGCTTCCTTCTCGTTGCTCGTCACCAGGGTCTCGATGTCCGCCACTTGCCGCATCAGGAACGCCACGTGGGGGCGCCCGTCGCCGCCCCGCAGGTACGAGCGCACCCGCGCGCGCAGCTCCTTGGCCTTGCCCACGTAGACGACCTTGCCGCCGCCGTCCCGCATCAGGTAGACGCCGGGTCCGGTGGGCAGCGTGTCGAGATGGTCCTTCAGTTCCTCGAGGTTCATGGGAAACCGTTCAATCGCCATCGTGAGAGACGGCGTCCTTCGACTTCGCTACGCCAAGCCTGTCCTGAGCTTGTCGAAGGGCTGCAAGCTTCACGCTCGGCCGGCCGCGGCCGCGCGCGAACGGTACGGGCCGGACAGCTCCTTCTCCTGCAGGCCGCGGATGCGGTCCCGGAGCTCCGCGGCCTTCTCGAACTCCAGCCGGTCCGACGCCTGTTTCATTTCCTTCCTGAGCTTCTCCACCATGCGCGGGATCTCGCTCGGCGCCGGGCCGTCGTCAGCCACCAGCGGCACATCCACGTAGTCGGCTTCGTAGGCCCGGATCAGCGGCTCGTCGATCTGCTTGACCACGCTCCGGGGCACGATGCCGTGCTCCTCGTTGAACGCCTGCTGGACGCCGCGCCGGCGCTCGGTCTCGCCGATGGCCAGCTTCATGGAATCGGTCATGACGTCGGCGTACAGGATCACGGTGCCGTCCACGTTGCGGGCGGCGCGGCCGATGGTCTGGATCAGCGAACGCTCCGAGCGCAGGAAACCCTCCTTGTCCGCGTCGAGGATGGCCACCAGCGACACCTCCGGCAGGTCGAGTCCTTCCCGCAGGAGGTTGATGCCCACGAGCACGTCGAATACTCCCTTGCGCAGGTCGCGGATGATCTCCACCCGCTCGATGGCGTCGATGTCCGAGTGCAGGTAGCGGACCTTGACGTTGAGGTCCTGGTAGTAGTCGGTAAGGTCCTCGGCCATGCGCTTGGTCAGGGTGGTCACCAGCACGCGGGCATCCACCGCCGTTCGTTTGCGGATCTCCTCCAGCAGGTCGTCCACCTGGGTGGCCGCCGGCCGCACCACGATCTCCGGATCGGTGAGCCCGGTGGGCCGGATCAACTGCTCCACGCGGACGTTGCCGCTCCTCATGAGTTCATAATCGGCCGGCGTCGCCGAAACATAAATCGTCTGGTTGATGACTTCCTCGAATTCCTCAAAGTTCAGCGGGCGGTTGTCCAGCGCCGAAGGCAGCCGGAAGCCGAACTCCACCAGGGTCTCCTTGCGCGAGCGGTCGCCGCGGTACATGCCGCCGATCTGCGGCACGGTGACGTGGCTCTCGTCCACGAACAGCACGAAGTCGTCCGGGAAGTAGTTGAGCAGCGTGGGCGGGGGTTCCCCGGGGCGCCGCCCGGTGAGGTGGCGGGAGTAGTTCTCCAGCCCCGGACAGTAGCCCATCTCCTCCAGCAGCTCCAGGTCGTAGAGGGTGCGCTGGCGCAGCCGCTGGGCCTCCAGCAGCTTGTTCTCGCGCTTCAGTTCCGCCAGCCGCTCCCTCAGCTCCTCCCGGATGGCCGCCACCGCCGCCTTCATGCGTTCCGCGGTGGTGACGTAGTGGCTCGCGGGATAGATGGCGGCCTTGTTCACGCGCCGGCGCACCTTGCCGCGCACCGGGTCCACCTCCAGCAGCGACTCCACCACGTCGTCGAAGAACTCGATGCGCAGCGCCGACTTGTCCTCGTAGGCCGGGAAAACCTCCACGGTGTCGCCTCGCACCCGGAAGGTGCCGCGGTGGAAGTCGTAGTCCACGCGCTCGTACTGGATGTCCACCAGCTTGCGCAGCATGCGGTCGCGGTCGATGCGCATGCCCTCTTCCAGGTACACCATCAGGTCGAAGTAGGCTTCCGGCGAGCCCAGGCCGTAGATGCACGAGACGCTGGCGACGATGACCACGTCGCGGCGCTCCAGCAGCGCCATGGTGGCGGCGTGCCGCAGCTTGTCGATCTCGTCGTTGATGGAGGCGTCCTTGGCGATGTAGGTGTCCGTGGAGGGGACGTAGGCCTCGGGCTGGTAGTAGTCGTAGTAGCTGATGAAGTAGCGCACGGCGTTGTCCGGCAACAGCAGCCGGAACTCGTTGTAGAGCTGCGCCGCCAGGGTCTTGTTGGGCGCGATCACCAGCGTCGGCCGGTTGATGCGGCTGATGACGTTGGCCATGGTGAAGGTCTTGCCCGAACCCGTCACGCCCAACAGCACTTGGTGCCGGCGCCCGCTCTCCAACCCCTCCACCAACTCCTCGATGGCTCGGGGCTGGTCGCCCTGGGGCTGGAAATCCGCCACCAAGCGGAACCTGCCGGGTTTCCGCTCTTTCAGCATGTCAAAGGAATAACACCGCTGGCGTGGGGTACGCAAAACCGCGGCGGCACGCCGGCGCACGAGTACGTCATTCCCGCCTCCCAGGCCGCCAAAACCATCCAGGAGGAGACGTTACGAATACGTCATTCCCGCGGAACATGCTGTGTCAATACTCTGCTTCGTGGCGACCAAACCCCAATCCGTCATTCCCGCGAAAGCGGGAATCCAGGGGTGGTGGCAGGGCGCTACAGCGGCGTTTCCCCGCTCTACCCCTCCTGGATTCCCGCTTTCGCGGGAA
>JAJDXX010000114.1 GCA_022823055.1 Candidatus Binatia bacterium
ATGACGAGCAGTGGCGGGTACCACGCGAGGAAGAGTAACGCAGCCGACGGCGAAAAGACCCGCAGATTATGCTGCGAACTAACCAGACACCACACTAGAACCTGGCTCGAAGAACGGAGGCGATCATGCCTGACTGGAAGCTGTTTTCCGCGGACGACCACCTGGACCTGCCCTACCTGCCGGGAGACCTGTGGACCGCTCGGGTGCCGCGGAAGTTCCGGGACCGGGTGCCGCGGCTGGTGGAGAGCGCGGAGGAATGGCACTGGGAGGCGGACGGCAAGCTCTTCGGTGTCCCTTACCGCTACGATAACTACACGAGCATCCGGTTCGGGAAAGCCACCACCCCGGTGACCCAGGAACCCGGCCGGTGGCGGCCGACGACGCCGGAACTGCGGCTCGAGGACATGGACCGGGACGGGGTGGAGTGCCAGGTCATGTACGGCGGGCTGATCGCGGGGTTCCAGTTGGAGGAACCAGAGCTGAATTCCGTGAGCCTGCGGGCGTACAACGAGTGGATCGCGGAGTTCTGCGGCGCCGCGCCCGAGCGGCTGATCGGCCTGGGCTTCCTCCCGGTCCAGGGGGTGGAGGCGGCGGTGGCGGAACTGCACCACTGCGCGCGGCTGGGTCTCAAGGGCGTGCAGTTCCAGGCTTTCGATGCCGCCAAGCGGGTCTGGGACGAGGCCTGGGAACCGCTGTGGAGCGCGGCGGAGGATACCGGACTGCCGATCTCGTTCCACCAGGGCGCGGGCTTCTGGAGCACCGGCCGGACCAACATCCCGCCCGGACGCGGCGTCGACCTGGTCCGCATCACCGTGGTGGCGGCGCAGCTCGACGAGGTGCTGGCGTCGCTGGTCCTTTCCGGCGTGCTGGAGCGGCACCCCAGGTTCAGGGCGGTGCTGGGCGAAAGCTCACTGGGCTGGATTCCCTACATCCTGCAGAAGATGGACCAGGAGTTCGACATCCGGCCGCGCATGCGCCCCACCGGCGCCGGCGCGCTCAGGATGAAGCCGTCCGAATACTATCGGCGGCAGATGTACGCGACGTTCCAGGAGGATCCGGTGGGTTTGAGGCTGCTGGACGTGATGGGAGCGGACACGGTGCTGTGGGCCTCGGACTATCCCCACGGCGACTCGGTGTGGCCGCTGTCGCATCAGACCGTCGAGCAGGAAACGGCCGGCATGGACGAAGCGGTGGTGCGGAAGATCACGCGGGACAACGCGAGGAAGCTCTACCTGGGAGAGGAGTGAGGGCGAGCCACTCGTCCCCCGCACTCCTCCACTCACCAATATGTCATTCCCGCGGAAGCGGGAATCCAGGAGGGGTGAGGCGGGGAACGCGTTGTAGTGCCCCACCACCACCCCTGGATTCCCGCTTGCGCGGGAATGACGTATCGGGGGGTGGTTGCCTCTCTCAGATGGTGTCCAGCGTCATCGGCGTGTTCACCATCATCGAATCGGCCATCCGGGCGGCGTTGGCGGCGCTCTCGACCTCGGGCTCGTCCCAGATGGTCAGCTTGCCCTCGTCGTAGACGGTGCGGCCGTCGATCTCGATGGTCTGGTCGAAGCAGGCGACGTCCACGGGATCGTGGGAGCGGCCCACGTGGAAGTGCACGATGGTCGGGCTGCAGTGGGAGTAGCTGTACCACTCCACGGGGTTGTCGGCCCGGGCCGTCGGCACGATGGTCTTGGGATTGACGCCGGCGTGCCACGAGTCAATGAAGCCGTCCGTGGCGTTCAACTTGTCGTGCATCGACGGGTCGCCGCCCTCCAGCGAGACCACGCGCCCGTCCTTCAGCTCCAGGCGTACGGATTCCGGCATGCCGCCGAACTTCGCGATGTGATCGGCCACGATGACGCCTTCGGTGGCCACGGCCACCACCGGGCTGTGCACGCCGCCGGGGAAATTGCGGCGCGCCCGGCCGCCCTCGTCCTCGACGAAGTAGGCCTGTGCCACCGTGCTCTCGCGCGCGCCGAAGGTTCCCCTCACGTCGGTGCCGTTGGGGCTGGTGATGCGCCATGACTTGCCCGGCGCCGACAGCGCGTCGAGGGTGTCGGCGAGGACCCGCTGCACCGAGTAGGGAAATGCCGCCCAGTCCGAGGACATGAGGGCGACGGTACGTGCGCGGTTGGGCACTCGCACCCGCGCCTCTCCGGGGAAATGATGGTGCAGTTCCTCGCGCTTGAGCGAGGGGTAGTGCGCGAACAGCACGTCCGCGCGCCCATAAGCATCCAGCACTGCCGCCGGAATCTCCTCGGGACGGTCCTTGGGGATGGCCGGGCCGTTCACCACGTGGACGTCGCCGCCCCGGTCCCGCGCCGACTCGGTCAACGCCTCCACCACCGCCGCGTCGGCGACTCCTTCCTCGGTGACGATGTAGACGCTTTGGCCGCGCTCTACCCTGGCGCACGACGCGACACAGTTGTCGATGCCCGCGGTGATGTTCTCGGCCATGGACGGTACCTCCCTTGCCGGCCGTCCCGGTGCGTCCTGAACCAGGCTCGGACCCGGGCGGGATGAGTGGGCCCACCTGGATTCGAACCAGGGACCTACCGGTTATGAGCCGGTGGCTCTAACCAACTGAGCTATGGGCCCGGAAATGACTGGCGCGCCGAACGCTCCGCGCGGAAGGAAGAAGCCTGCCGACGCCCCATGGCAGGGCGCTTCCTACCCCTCCATGAAACTCTTGAGCCTCTTGCTTCTACTAGGATGGCGGAGCTTGCGCAAGGCCTTGGCCTCGATCTGGCGGATGCGTTCGCGCGTCACCGCGAACTTGTGCCCGACCTCCTCCAGGGTGTGGTCGGACTTCTCGCCGATGCCGAAGCGCAGCCGCAGCACCTGCTCCTCGCGCGGCGTCAGGGTGGCCAGCACCTTACGGGTCTGCTCCTCGAGGTTCAGGCTGGAGACCGCATCGGACGGGGTCGCCACGCGCTTGTCCTCGATGAAGTCGCAAAGGTGGCTGTCCTCGTCCTCGCCCACCGGGGTTTCAAGCGAGATGGGCTCCTTGGCGATCTTCAGCACCTTGCGCACCTTCTCCAGGGGGATCTCCATCTTGGCGGCGATCTCCTCCGGAGTGGGCTCCCGGCCGATCTCCTGCACGAGGTAGCGGGAGGTGCGGATGAGCTTGTTGATGGTCTCGATCATGTGCACCGGGATGCGGATGGTGCGCGCCTGATCGGCAATGGCGCGGGTGATGGCTTGGCGGATCCACCACGTGGCATAGGTGGAGAACTTGTACCCGCGCTGGTACTCGAATTTCTCCACCGCCTTCATGAGACCGATGTTGCCCTCCTGGATAAGGTCGAGAAACTGGAGGCCGCGGTTGGTGTACTTCTTGGCGATGCTCACCACCAACCGCAGGTTGGCTTCGATCAACTGCTTCTTGGCCTCGTCCGCGCGGACCTCGCCCTCGTGGATCGACTCCACCCGCCGGCGGAGCTCTTCCTCGGACATCTCCAGACGCTGCTGCGTCCCTTCCACGTCCTCGATGGCCTGGCGAATCCCTTCCTGCATCACACTGAAGGCTTTCAGGCTCATCCTGAACGTCCCGACGGTCTTCCGCCAGTTGTCCTTGCCGTTGTCGCCCGCCACCACGTCGAGGATCTCCCTGGCGGACTTGCCGGTCTCCCTTTCGTACCGCTCCAGCCGGACCTTGCCGGACTCGATGCGGTACAGTTCCCCCTTGAGCCTGTCCACCATCGCGTCGATCTGGAGTCGGTTGAGGTGTAACGCCTTGAGCCGCTTGACAATCTTCGTGCGGCACCGGGTCAACTGCCGCTCCAACTCTTCCCGTACGGCCGCCGTATTGCGCTTGCGCAGCTTCTGCCGCACGGCGTCGTATTCTCCCGCGGCGTGGCGCAGCTTGGAGATCTCTTCGAGCAGGTGCTGACAGTGCACCTCCTCCTCGGTGACGTCACCCTCGGCGTCCACGCCCTTGATCACTTCGTGCACGCGGACCTCGCCCACCTCGAGCCTCTCTCCGAGATCGAGCACGTGCTGGACCGCGACGGCACAGGAAAGCGCGTGGTCCGCCACGACCCCCTCGCCTTCCTCGATCCGCTTGGCGATCTCCACCTCTCCGTCCCGGCTGAGCAGCGACACGTTGCCCATCTCGCGCAGGTACATGCGCACCGGATCGCCGGTCTTGCCGGCCACGTCCGCGTCTCCTCCGTCGAACTCGACCTCCCCCTCCTCGGGCTCGTCGTCGGGGGCGTCCTCCGCCTGTCCGGTCAACGCCATACGCGAGTTCGGATCCACCACCTCGATGTCCATCTCGCCGAAAATGGACATGACGTCGTCAAGCTGCTCGGGGGAGACGGTGTCCGCCGGCAGCATGTCGCTCACCTGATCGTAGGTCAGGTAGCCCCGTTCCCTGCCGAGGTCGATCAGCCGCTTGACATCCTGTTCCCGCTTCATCAGGCGAGTCCGCGATGTCTCCCGTGGGGTGTTGACCGGCGTCACGTCTACAATCCCGGCGCCGCGCGTTCCAAGCGGAGTTTCTTTTGCATGACCTCCTGCCATTGCCGCATCCTCTCTTTCTTGGCAGCGTCATCGCGGGTCTCTTCGGCAACGCGAATCGCTCTGCACAACTCCCGATCGAGCCGGTTCAGATAACGCCTTTTCAAGAACAGGAGACAGTCCCGGGTCATTCGCTCACGCTCGCTCTCGGCGAACTCCTGTCCTTGCAACACGAGCCCCGTCACCTCCGAGGCCAGCTCCGGCGCCAGGCCCTCGGTCAAGGCCCCCACTTCCAACCTCCCGTCGTCTCCGGCGTCCGCGAACATCCGCCGGATCACCTCGCTCCACTTCCCGCTCACGAGCTTGTCCATGGGCTCCCGGCGCAGTGCCGTCACCACCGCCGGAAACCGCAGCATCAGCGCCACCAGCGACGCTTCCGCGCGGTCGTCCCCGAGGGTCCACCGGTCGGCCGCGCGCGGCGCCGGACGGCCCGCGCCGCCCCGGTCGTTTCCGGCCGGCCGTGCGCCTGCCGCCGGGCCGCCGCCGGCATGCCGGCGCAACGACACCTCGCGCACCCCCAGGAGGTCCGCCGC
>JAJDXX010000103.1 GCA_022823055.1 Candidatus Binatia bacterium
CCGTCATTCCCGCGAAAGCGGGAATCCAGGGGTGGTGGCAGGGCGCTACAGCGGCGTTTCCCCGCTCTACCCCTCCTGGATTCCCGCTTTCGCGGGAATGACGTTTCAGGGGGTTGTTGCCTCTCTTGAATGGTGTTTTGACACAGCCTGGGAAGCGGGAATCCAGGGGTTGGGGGGTGTGGCGGCCTCATTGCCGGCCCCACCCCGCCTGGATTCCCGCTTCCGCGGGAATGACGGATTCGTAAGGCCTTTGCCTGAAGAGTTTTCACACAGCCCGGAAAGCAGGAATGACGATATGGGGTGTCGGTGCCCTGGGAGTTTCCCCCGCTCGGCGGCTCACGACCCGGGCCACAGCACGAAGCTCTTGTCGTCCGGCAGGAAAGACCGGCGCAGATGGTCCTCCGCGCCCTCGTCCTCCGCGTCCCCGTGGAGCACGCCGAAGAAGAAGATTCGCAGGACCTGTTCGATGAGCCCCTCGAGCGAGGGGTCCCGGCTGGGGTTGTACCAGGTGTAGACCCAGTTCATCATGCCGAAGAGCGCCAGCGCCGCCACGCGCACGTTGAGCTTGCGCGCACCTTCCTTCCGTTGCAGTTCCTCCACCAGATCCACCAAGGCCTTCACGTAACGCCGCTTCAGCTCGAGAATGCGCTTCTCGTAGTCCGCCGTCAGCGCCGTGTCCTCCCTGGACATCACCTTCATCTCGTTCATGTTGTGGAGAAAGAAACCGAGATGGTTGTGGACGAACAGGGCGACCTTCTCGCGCGGGCTCTTTTCCGTGGTCTGGATCCGCTCCGCGTTCTCCAGCAACGTCACCAGGCAGCGTTCCTGGATCAGGCACAGCAACTCTTCCTTGGTGCGGAAATAGTAGTACAGGCCCGCCAGGCTCATCCCCGTGGCCCGGCTGATGTCGCGGATCGAGGTGCCGTCGAACCCCTTTTCGGCGAAGATCGCGGCGGACGTCTTGAGGATCTCCCGCAGCTTCTCGTCGTGGTGCGCGGTGCGTGATTCAGGACCGTTCGGCATGAGCACCGATCTTGTCAGATGGGGATTTCCAAGTCAACGAAATCACTGACGCTACCGCCCGGGACTCGCGTTGAAACCACCCGACCTATGGTGTATTACTGCCCCGTAGCATGACCTTCGACAACATCATCCTGGAGCGCGACGGCCCCGTGGCCGTGGCCACGCTCAACCGCCCGAAACAACTCAACGCTCTCTCCTACGGCCTGTGCAAGGACCTGTGCACGGCCTTCGAGGAGCTCGACCGCGACGACTCCGTGCGGGTCTTCATCATCACCGGGGGCGAACGCGTGTTCGCCGCGGGCGCCGACATCAACGAGATGGTGGAAGCCACCCCGTTCGCGGGCACGGCGCACGACCGGCTGGTGCTGCGCGACCGCCTGAACCACCTCGCCAAGCCGGTCATCGCCGCAGTGAGCGGTTTCGCCCTGGGCGGCGGCTGCGAGCTGGCCATGAGCTGCGACATCATCATCGCCTCGGAGTCCGCGGTCTTCGGCCAGCCCGAGGTCAACCTGGGCGTCATCCCGGGCTCCGGAGGCACCCAGCGGCTCACCCACCTGGTGGGCAAGCACAAGGCCATGGAGCTGGTGTTGACGGGGCGGTTCATGAACGCGGCCGAGGCCGAGCGCTGCGGGCTGGTCAACAAGGTGGTGCCGGGGGAGGTGCTGCTGGACGAAGCAAAGGCCATGGCCCACACCATCGCGCGCAAGCCGCCCATCGCCATCCGCTTCGCCAAGGAAGCCATCCTCAAGGCCGCCAACACGCCCCTGGACGAAGGTCTGGCCTTCGAGCGCAAGTCCTTCTACACGCTGTTCGCGTCCGAGGACCGCCGCGAGGGCATGACGGCGTTCCTCGACAAGCGCAAGCCCGAGTTCAAGGGAAAATGAGCTACGAGACGATCCTCTACGACAAGCGGGACGGCATCGCCACCATCACGCTGAACCGGCCCCAGGCGCTCAACGCCTTCACCCCGCAGATGAACCGCGAACTGCTGGACGCGCTCAAGGACGGCAACCGCGACAAGGCGGTGCGCTGCTTTCTCCTCACCGGCGCCGGCGAGCGCGCCTTCTGCGCCGGCCAGGACCTGAAGGAGCGCTCGCCCGACAAGAAGGGCTCCTTGGGCGAATCGCTGAGGGAGCGCTACAACCCCATCATCCTGGCGATCCGCAAGACCGAGAAGACCGTGCTCTGCGCCGTCAACGGCGTGGCCGCGGGCGCGGGCTGCAACCTCACGCTGGCATGTGACCTGCGCATCGCCTCGGAGAACGCGCGCTTCATCGAGGCGTTCGTTCGCGTCGGTCTGGGCCCCGACTGCGGCGGCAGCTATTTCATGCCGCGGCTCATCGGGCTCAGCAAGGCCACCGAGCTGTTCCTTCTCGGGGAGCCGCTGGAAGCCCGGGACGCGCTGCGCCACGGGCTCGTGGCCAAGGTCGTGCCGGTGGCGGAGTTGGCCGCCGAGGCCCGCGCCATGGCCGAGCGCCTCGCCCGCGCGCCGCGCAGCGCCGGCCTGATCAAGCGCACCCTCAACCGCTCCATGTACGCCGAACTGGAGGCGCAGCTCGAATACGAGGCCTGCACCCAGGAGATCGCCGGGCGCACCGCTGACTACGACGAAGGCGTACGGGCCTTCATGGAGAAACGCGCGCCGGTGTTCAAGGGCGAGTAGGGCAAGGACGGTTCGGGCGGAATTAGAACATGGCGAACGAGAACAAGATCGGGGTCATCGGCGCCGGCACCATGGGCGCGGGCATCGCCCAGGTGGCGGTCCAGGGCGGGTTCGAGTGCGTGGTGTACGACATCGCCCAGGAGTTCCTCGACCGCGGCCTCGGACGCATCCGGAGCTTCATCGGCCGCGGCCGCGAGAAGGGCCAGATCGACGCGCAGCAGGAAGCGGACATCCTGGCGCGCCTCCAGGGCTCGCTCGCGCTGGAGGACCTGTCCGATGCCGTCCTGGTCATCGAGGCCGCCACCGAGAACCTCCCGGTCAAGCGCGAGCTGTTCCAGAAGCTCGACGCCGCGTGCGCGCCCGAGACCCTGCTGGCCACCAATACCTCGTCGCTGTCGGTGACCGCCATCGGCGGCGCGGTGAAGGACGCCACGCGGGTGCTGGGCATGCACTTCTTCAACCCGGCACCCCTCATGGCGCTGGTGGAAGTGGTGCAGGGGGAGCTCACCAGCGACGCCACCGTGGCCAAAGCCATGGACATCACCCGGCGCTTCGGCAAGACCCCGGTGCGCGCCAAGGACACGCCCGGGTTCATCGTGAACCGCATCGCGCGCCCCTTCTACAACGAGGCGCTGCGCATCCTGGGCGACGGCGGCACCGACGTGGAGACGGTGGACCGGATCATGCGGGAATCCGGCGGGTTCCGCATGGGGCCGTTCGAGTTGCAGGACCTCATCGGCATCGACATCAACTTCACCGCCACCGAGACCCTCTACCACGCGTTTTTCGAGGACCCGCGCTTCCGCCCCAGCCCGCTGCAGCAGAAGCTGTATCTGGCGGGCCACCTGGGACGGAAGACCGGCAAGGGCTTCTACAACTATGAGTCCAAGTAGCGTCGCGATCCTTGGCGGCAGCCGTCTGGCGGAGGACCTGCACGGGCTCGCGCGGGACAACGGCTTGAACGCGGCCCGGTGCGCCCGCCCGGACGAGATCGATCCGGCGACCGAGGTCGTCGTCGACACGCTCGCCCGCGGAAGCGAAGAGAAGCGGCGGCTGGTGGAGGCAATCGACGCCGCCGCGCCGGGCGCCGCGCTCGTGCTCAGCTCCTGCATCCGCTGGTCGACCACGACGCTGGCCTCCTGGAGCCGCCGGCCGGAACGGATCGTCGGATTCGCCACCTTCCATCCGCTGGCGCGTCGCAACGTCATCGAGCTGGCGCGCGGGCTCGACACCGGCGACGACGCCATGGCGGCGGCCGGCTCCCTGGTGGAACGCCTGGGCAAGGAGAGCGCCGTCGTCAAGGACGCGCCCGGCCTCGTGTTCCCGCGCATCCTGAGCCTGATCATCAACGAGGCCGCGCGCAGCCTGGACGAGGGGGTCGCCACCGCCGAGGAGATCGACGTCGCCCTCCGGCTGGGCACCAACTATCCCCACGGGCCGTTGCGCTGGGCCGACGAGATCGGCCTCGACGAGGTGCTGGCGGTCCTCGAAGGGCTCCTGGAAGAGACCGGCGACGACCGCTACCGTCCGGCGCCGCTGTTGCGGAAGATGGTGGCGTCCGGCCGCCTCGGCGAAAGCGCGGGCCGGGGGTTCTACCGCCACGGGGAAACCGGAATTTGACATCGCACGGCGGAGGACCAGGCCTCCGCCGCGGGAAGGGAAACCATGCCAGAAGCCGTCATCATCGACGCCGCGCGCACCCCCATGGGGCGCTACGGCGGGATCCTCAAGGACGTCCGGCCGGACGATCTCGCGGCGCACGTCATCGACAAGCTCATCGCCCGAAACGGCATCGACCGGGCCACCATCGAGGACGTGATCCTTGGTTGCACGAACCAAGCCGGCGAGGATTGCCGCAACGTGGCGCGCAACGCCTCGCTGCTGGCCGGCATTCCCGACTCGGTGCCCGGCGCCACCGTGAACCGGCTGTGCGGCTCGGGGCTGGAAGCGGTCAACCAGGCCGCGCGCGCGGTGGGGGCCGAGGAAGGCGACCTGTTCGTGGCCGGCGGCGTCGAGATGATGACCCGCGCGCCGCTGGTGATGCCCAAGGGAGCCGTCCCGTTCGCGCGCGGCGAGGTCACGGTCTACGACAGCGTGCTCGGGTGGCGCTTTCCGAACCCGCGCATGGGGGAGATGTACCCGCTCATCAGCCTGGGCGAGACCGCCGAGAACGTGGCCGAGAAATACGCGGTCGGGCGCGAGCAGCAGGACGCGTTCGGGCTCAAGAGCCATCGCAACGCGGTGGCGGCCCAGGAGGCGGGACGGCTCGACGACGAGATCATCCCGGTGCCGGTGCCGCAACGGCGCGGCGACCCGGTGGTGCACGGCCGTGACGAGGGACCGCGGCCGGACACCAGCCTGGAGCAGCTCGGCGCCTTGCGCCCGGCCTTCGTCAGGAACGGCACCGTGACCGCGGGGAACTCGTCGCCGCTGTCCGACGGAGCCGCGGTGCTGCTGGTGACGTCGCGCGAGCGGGCGGAGGCGCTCAAGCTCAGGCCGGTGGTGCGCATCGTCGCGTCGGCGGTGGCGGGGGTGGACCCGGCCTTCATGGGCATCGGACCGATTCCGGCCAGCCGCAAGGCGCTCAAGCGCGCGGGCCTGACCGCGGACCAGTTGGACCTGGTGGAGTTGAACGAGGCCTTCGCGTCCCAGTCCCTGGCGTGCGTCCAGGAACTCGGCCTCGATCCGGACAAGGTCAACGTCAACGGCGGCGCCATCGCGCTGGGTCATCCGCTGGGCTGCAGCGGCGCGCGCATCATGACCACCTTGATCCACGAGATGAAACGGCGCGGCAGCCGCTACGGCATGGCCACCATGTGCATCGGCGTGGGCCAGGGCATCGCCACCATCGTGGAACGCGCGGACTCTTGACCGGCGGACAAAAATATCCGATAGGAATTGAAGGGAAAGCGATCCGATCACCGTACCGGGAACAATATTCCCGTATCGGGAACAATTTTTCGAGGCCGGGCTGCCGGGACAAAAGAGGGGATCGTCCCGCGGCAAGGCCGGGATGCTGCGTCGCATGAGAAGCAAGGCATCCAAACTGCTGATTTTCCTGTCCCTCGCGACGATGCTGGGCGTGGCGGCGGTGGTGGGACAGGAAGCCTTCCTGGAAAACCGCAAGGAATCCATACGCCGGGAGATCGAGAACGCTGTCGGCCGCGCCGTGGCGTTTGAATCCGTCCGGCTGCGGTTGTTCCGACGCCCGGGAAGCCTGGGCATCACGGTCACGGACCTGCGCGTTGCCGACGATCCACGGTTCGCCGCCACGCCCCTGATCCGCGCGCACGAGCTCACCTTCTCCCTCGGCTGGCTGTCGCTCCTGACCGGCGCGCCCACCGTTTCCGACGTGGTCCTCGACCGGCCGGAAATCCAGCTCATCCGCAACGAATACGGCGACATCAACATCCTCGCGCCCGCGCGGCCGCTCAAGGCCGGTTTCAAGTCGGCCCACGCCAACGGTGCGGCGGTTCATGCCCAGGGCGCCAAGCTCTACCTGGTGGACCGTTCCTCCGAGAAGGCCGAGGAACTGCGCCTGCGGGACCTGACGGCAACGCTCCAATGGCAGCGGGGACAGCGCATCCGCGTAGACGTATCCGGCGCGCTGTCCGAGGACGGCACGCGCCCGTTCTCCGTGGCCGGCACCGTGGGCACGGCGGCGCCCTTGTCGGAGTGGAGCCGGAACGAGGTGGACCTGGAGGTTCGCGCCGCCTCGCTGCCGCAAACCCTGGTGTCGCGTGCCTGGACGTTCCTGGAACCGCACTTCCCGGCCTACCTTCGCCCCTCCGGCCCGCTGACCGTCAGCGCGAGGGTGACGGGCCGGATCGACCGTCCGCGCGTATCCGGGATGGAGATCACGGGCGCCCTGTTCGGAGCCCCGGTCGACAACGCCCGCCTGACCGGCGAAGTGGACTTCTCGGAAGGGTCGCCATGGAACCGCGGGCTGGCCAAGGGCGAGTTGCACCTGGGACCCGTTCAGCTCGACCGGCTCAGACAACTGCCCTGGGTGGAGCGCATGGTGCCGGCGGGGTTGAGGGTCCACGAGCCAGTCCGCATTGCCAATACGCTGGAGGGACCGCTGGACGATCTGAGGGTCCAGGCCACCGTGATTGCGGATGACCACACCATCCAGTACCGCGACTGGTTCCTCAAGGCACCGGGGGTTTCGGCCCGTCTGGCCATGAACCTGCGGGTCCGTCCGGACCGTATCGTGATCGACGAGTCCGAGGCCCAACTGCACAATGCCAGGGTGCCGTTCTCCGGCGCCATCGTCCAGCAGCCGGAACACTTGGTTCAGCTCCGCGTTCAGGCCGATGACGTGCCGCTGCCGGGATGGCAAGCAATCTTCCCGGCGGCCAAGGACTACCAGCTCGACGGGTCCGTGAGCGCCCGGCTGGCGCTGGGACAACGGTCGGGGCCGCGCACTGAACCGCCGACTCTCCATGGCAACCTGAGCCTGGCCGATGTCCGCATCATCGGCCCGCCCGGAACGAACAGGACCGTACAGGGGCTCCAGGGAGAGCTGACGCTCCGCGGCGACGAAATCGAAATACGCGACCTGCGGTTGCGCTCGGGCCTGTCGGACCTGCGGCTGCGCGGGTTGCTGGTCAACTTGAGCCGGCCCACGCTGCACTACAGCCTCCACTCCGACCTCCTGAATCTCGGCGACGTGACCGGCGACTCCGCGCATCGGGCGCATTCCTTCAGCGACGTCGTTCACGAGGGCTCCGCCCAACTGCACGAAGGCATCCACTCCGTGCGAGGCTACCTGGCCTCCGCCAGCGGCCAGGTCGGCGGCACCGCCTATCAGAACCTGCAGAGCCTCGTGCACTGGACCCGCGGCGCCTTGACCGTCCGGCGGCTTGCCGTCGAGACCTTGGGTGGCGCGGTTTACGGCCACGGCACCGTCGCGAGCCGGAACGGCCGGGGCTTCGACGTCGAACTGCAGCCGGCCGCGGAAGGTTTGGACGCCAACGGACTCCTCGCGCTCTTCCCCCACTATCCCGTGGATTCAATCAACGGAAACGTGAGTCTCGAAGGCCGTTTCCACAGCACGGCCACGGACTGGCCGTCCTTCGTCCGAAACCTGGACGGACAGGGCCGAATGACCCTGGACAAGGGCGTCCTCGCCGACTTCAACCCGGTCCGTGGGGTTCTCGCGACGCTCGACGCCGTGGAAGGGATCGACCGCATCGATGCAGCCGGCCCCGCGTTCCTCTCTCTGGTACGCGACGACCGGACTTCCTTCGAGAGCATGGCCGGCCGCTTCACCATCCGCCAAGGCAAGGTCCACAGCGACGACATGCGGCTGGTCTCCGACGACTACAGCATCGTGGGCAAAGGCTCGCTGAACCCGGACGGGCAGGTGGACCTTCTGGCGACCCTCGTGCTGTCGCCGGCGTTTTCCCGGGACCTGAGCGGCCGCTACCGCAACGTACGCTATCTCTTCGACGCCGAGGGGATCAGTCTGCCCTTCCGGCTTGCGGGCCGCATCCCCGACATCACCATCCAGCCCGACGTGCCGCAACTCGTGCGCTACATGTTCAACAAGCTCGCGGAGGAGCGGCCGCCGCGGGCCGAAGACGACGGCGGCAACGTGTGGAAGCGCATCGGGCAGGGTTTCCTGGAACTGCTCCGTTGACGCCGGCGAGCGCCCTGGCGCCGCGCCACGCTCATCCCTTCATTACACCGCGATGGACGTCCACGAACTTTACCTCCGGGTGCGCCGGCAAGACATCGCCTACATCAAGTTCATCGTGGAGTCCTACGAACTGCTCGGCATCATCCGCACCGTGGACCCGCGTGAGTCCGTCATCGTGCTGCTCGTGCTGGAGGATTCGCTCGCGCTGGCGCGCGACGTAATCGAGGCACTTTCCGGAGAAGTCCCGCTGGAGGAGATTCCCCGGCCCGCAGGTCTCGGTGATGACTGGCTCCTGGGCGAGCTTGCCACGTTGGAACCGGACGGCGACGAAGAAGCCTGAGGGAATGAGCGGTCCCGCCGACCTCAAACTCCGCGTGCTCTCGCTGATGCGGGCCAAGCCGGGCCATCGCTTCAGCCTGCGCGAGATCCGCAAGGGCTTCGGTAAGGCGTCAAGGGAAGCGGTGGCCGACGCCCTCAAGGAATTGGTCCACGAGCGCACCGTCATCCGCCTCCACAAGAACCACTACACCCTGGCCAAGGCCGCGAGCCTCGTCTCCGGCGTGGTGCAGGGGCATCCGGACGGCTTCGGCTTCGTCGTGCCGGACCAGAAGGGCATGGAGGACATCTACCTCAGCCGCAGGGAGATGCGCCGGGTGATGCACGGCGACCGGGTGCTGGTGCGCCCGGAGAAGAAGCGGCACGGCGACAGCCAGGGACACGTCGTCGAGGTCCTGGAACGGGGCCAGCGGCGCCTGGTGGGGGTGGTGCAGACCGACGGCGACCGCACCGTGGTGGTGCCCATGGACCCGCGCGTGGCGCCCGCCATCCCGCTGAAGGCGTCCGGACCGCTACAGTCCGGCCAAGTGGCGGCGGTGGAGATGACCCGCTACGGCGGCGGCTATACGCCCGCCGAGGCGCGGCTGGAACGGGTGCTGGGCGCGCCCGACGACCCCGAAGTCCAGGCCCGGGCGGTGATCTTCCGCTACGGCTGGCCCGAGGACTTCTCGGACGAGGCCCTCCAGGAGGCCGAGCGCCACGCCACGGCCGGGGTGCCGGCGAGCCTCGCGGGACGCCGGGACCTGCGCGGGCTCACCACCTTCACCGTGGACGGCGAAACCGCGCGCGACTTCGACGACGCCGTCGGCCTGGAGCGAACCGCCGGCGGCGGCTACGCCCTCTACGTCTCCATCGCCGACGTGGCCCACTATGTGCCGCGGGATTTCGCCCTCGACGTCGAGGCCCGCGAACGCGGCACCAGCGTGTACTTCCCGGACCGTGCCCTGCCCATGCTGCCGCCGGCGCTGTCCACCGGCATCTGCAGCCTCAAGCCGGGGGTGGACCGGCTCACGCGCACGGCGCTCCTGGAGATCGACCGCAGGGGCGAGGTCGAGCGGGTGGAGATCTTCCGGTCAGTGATCCGCAGCGCGGCCCGGCTCACCTACACCGAGGTGGGGCGCATACTGGTGGACCGGAACGCCGCCGCCGTGGCGAAGTACCCGGCGCTGGTCGACTCCCTGCGCGCCATGGAGGAATTGACGCGCCTCCTCATGGACCGGCGGCGCGCCCGCGGGAGCCTCGACTTCGATCTGCCGGAAACGGAGATCGTACTGGGCGACGACAACGTGCCCATCGACATCCGGCGCGCTGAACGCACAATCGCCCACCGCATGATCGAGGAATTCATGATCGCGGCCAACGAAGCCGTGGCCGGCCACCTGCGGAAGCGGAAGTTCCCGTGCGTGTACCGCGTGCACGAAGGACCCGACGAGGACACCCTCGACGCCATCGGCCCGTTCCTTTCCACCCTGGGATACCGGCTCCACCGAAGCGACGAGAAGATCTCGTCCGGGGAACTCCAGCGCGTCCTGGAGGCGTGCTGCGGCAAGCCCGAGGAACGCGTGCTGAACCGCATGCTGCTGCGCTCCATG
>JAJDXX010000182.1 GCA_022823055.1 Candidatus Binatia bacterium
GCGGCGTCCTGCTCGGCGCTGCCGCCGATCTCGCCGATGAGCACCACCGCCTCGGTTTCGTCGTCCTCGTTGAACAAGGCGAGCACGTCGACGAAGTTGAGCCCCCGTATGGGATCGCCGCCGATGCCGACGCAGGTGGATTGTCCCATGCCCAGACGCGTGAGCTGGTCCACCGCCTCGTAGGTCAACGTGCCGCTGCGGGATATGACCCCGATGCGCCCACGCTTGTGGATGTGGCCGGGCATGATGCCGATCTTGCACTCGCCCGGAGTGATGACGCCGGGGCAGTTGGGTCCCACGAGCACCGTGCCGCGGTCGGCGAGGTAGCGCTTGACGCGCATCATGTCCTGGACCGGAACGCCTTCGGTGATGCAGATGACCAGCGGCACGCCGGCGGCCGAGGATTCCATCATGGCGTCCGCCGCAAAGGGCGGCGGCACGTAGATGACGCTGGCGTTGGCACCGGTCTCCCGCACCGCCTGCTCCACGCTGTCGAAGACGGGAATGTCGTCGAAGTCGGTGCCGCCCTTGCCGGGGGTGACGCCGGCCACCATCCGGGTGCCGTACTCCTTGCACGCGCGCGTGTGGAACTGGCCGGTGGCGCCGGTGATGCCCTGGGTGAGCACCCGTGTCTCGGCGTTGACGAGGATGCTCATGCGTCCCCCTCCTGCGCCCGCACCGCCTCGACGATCTTCTGAGCGGCGTCCGCGATGGTGTCCGCCGGAATGATGCTCAGGTCGGACTTGGACAGCAGCTCCCGGCCCTGCTCCACGTTGGTGCCCTGGAGGCGCACGACCAGGGGCACGCTGACGCCGATCTCCCGAGCGGCATCGATGACTCCCGCGGCGATGACGTCACAGCGCATGATGCCGCCGAAGATGTTCACGAGCACGCCGCGCACCTTGTCGTCCGAGAGCAGCAGGCGGAACGCCTGCCCCACCATCTCCTTGCTGGCACCGCCGCCCACGTCGAGGAAGTTGGCGGGCATGCCGCCGTACTGCTGAATGATGTCCATGGTGCCCATGGCCAGGCCGGCGCCGTTCACCATGCAGCCGATGTTGCCGTCCAGCGCCACGTACGAGATGCCCAGGTCCGAAGCCCTGACCTCCTTGGGGTCTTCCTCGGTGATGTCGCGCAGCTCCGCCACGTCGGTCTGGCGGAAAAGCGCGTTGCCGTCGAAGTTCATCTTGGCGTCGAGGACCAGCAGCCGTCCATCGTCCAGTTGTGCCAGCGGGTTGATCTCCAGTTGCATGCAGTCGGACTTGAGAAAGGCGTCGTACAGGCTCCTGACAAGCACTCCGAAGGCCGACAGTTCCTTGCCGCTCAACCCCAACCCGGCGGCCACGCGACGGATCTGGAACGGCTGCACGCCCACCAGCGGGTCCACCACCTCGATGATGATGGCGTCGGGGGTCTCCCTGGCCACCTCCTCGATCTCCATGCCGCCTTCGCGGCACGCGATGATGGCGGGGCCGCCGGCGGCGGCGTCGAGCACGATGCTGCAATAGAGCTCACGGGCGATGCGAGACGCCTCTTCCACCCACACGCGCCGGACGATGCGCCCCTCGGGGCCGGTCTGGTGCGTCACCAGCGGCTTCCCCAGGATGTCTTCGGCGAATGCCGCCGCTTCGTCGTCGTTGTGGACCACCTTGACGCCGCCGGCCTTGCCCCGGCCGCCGGCGTGGATCTGCGCCTTCACGACGCAGGGGAAGCCGATCTCGCGAGCCGCCGCCCGCGCCTCCTCGGCGGTGGCCGCCACCCGGCCCTGGGGCACGGGCACGCCGAACCGCGCGAGCCACTGTTTTGCCTGGTATTCGTGGATGTTCATGCGGAGAGTCGGGATGGATGGCGGACGGGTTCGAGTCCGCCCGGCATTCGGTCCGGTATGAAACCTCAGGCTTGCGCCAGCACCCGGTCCATGGCGCCCACGATCTCCTGCACGTGGGACAGGGACTCGTCGAACTGGGCCTTCTCGCCGGCCGACAGGTCGATCTCGATGACCTGCTCCACGCCGCCGGCGCCGATCAGTACCGGTACGCAGAAGTAGTAGCCCTGGACGCCGTACTCGCCTTCGAGCAGGGCCGCGCAGGGCAGCACTTCCTTCTTGTCGAGCAGGTAGGCCTCGGCCATGCGCACCGCGGCCGACGCCGGCGCGTAGAACGCGGAGCCGGTCTTCAGGAGCGCGACGATCTCGCCCCCGGCCATGCGCACGCGCTGCTCGATCTCGTCCAGCCGCTCGGAGGCGATGAGCCGCTCCACGGGCACGCCGCCCACCTGGCAGGCGCTCCGCACCGGCACCATGTCGTCGCCGTGGCCGCCCAACACCATGGCGGAAACGCTGTCCACCGAGCGGTTCAGCTCCTGGGCGAGGAAGGTGCGGTAGCGCGACGAATCCAGGATTCCCGACTGCCCCACCACCTGGTTCTTGGGGAAGCCGGTAACCCGCTGGCACAGGGTCACCATGGCGTCCAGCGGGTTGGTGATGACGATGACGAAGGCGTCGGGAGCGTACTTTTTGATGTTCTCGGACACCTGCGACATGATCTTGGCGTTGGTGCCCAGGAGGTCGTCCCGGCTCATGCCCGGCTTGCGCGCGATGCCGGCGGTGATGATGCACACATCGGCGCCGACGATGTCCTCGTAGCTGGTGGTACCGACGATGTCGGCGTCAAAACCCTCCACCGGCGCGGACTGAAGCAGGTCCAGCGCCTTGCCCTGGGGCAGCCCGTCGATGACGTCGAAGAGCACCACGTCGCCCAGCTTCTTCATGGCGCACAGGTGCGCCATGGTGCCGCCGATGTTGCCGCCCCCGATGAGTGCGATCTTGCGTCTTGAAATGCTCATGGTCCGGTAGCGTTTCTCCTTGCGTTACATGTTCGCGACGATGGCGTCGCCGAACTCCGAGCACTTGAGCAGCTTTGCGCCGGTCATGAGGCGCTCGAAATCGTAGGTCACGGTCTTCTGGGCGATGGTTTCCTCAAGGCCCTGGATCACCAGGTCCGCGGCCTCGTCCCAGCCCAAGTGACGCAGCATCATCTCGCCGGAGAGGATCACCGAGCCCGGGTTGACCTTGTCCTGGCCGGCGTACTTGGGCGCGGTGCCGTGGGTGGCCTCGAACAGGGCGTGGCCGCTGTCGTAGTTGATGTTGCCGCCCGGCGCTATGCCGATGCCGCCCACCTGTGCCGCCAGCGCGTCCGAGATGAGGTCGCCGGTGAGGTTCATGGTGGGGATCACGTCGAACTCGTCGGGCCGCGTGAGGATCTGTTGCAGGAAGGCGTCGGTGATGGCGTCCTTGATGAGGATCTGCCCCTCGTCCGGCCGGCCGCCGCAGTCTTCCCATGACACCACCTTGTCGCCGAACTCGCGCTTGGCGAGCGCGTAGCCCCAGCGCATGAAGGCGCCTTCGGTGTACTTCTGGATGTTGCCCTTGTGCACCAGCGTCACGTTGCGCCGGTTGTGGTCCACGGCGTAGCGGATGGCCGCGCGGATGAGCCGCTCCGAGCCCTCGATGGAGATGGGCTTGATGCCGATGCTGGCGGTGTCGGGGAAGCGGATGCTCTTGACTCCCATCTCTTCCCGCAGGAACTTCACTACTTTCTCGGCCTCGGGAGTGCCGGTTTCCCATTCAATGCCAGCGTAGATGTCTTCGGTGTTCTCGCGGAAGATCACCATGTCCACGAGATGGGGCCGCACCACCGGCGAGGGCACGCCCTTGAAATAGCGCACCGGCCGGAGGCAGACGTACAGGTCCAGCACTTGGCGCAGGGTGACGTTGAGGCTGCGGAAGCCCTCGCCCACCGGCGTGGTCAGCGGACCCTTGATGGCCACCAGGTACTCGCGGATGACGTCCACGGTCTCCTGCGGCAGCAGGCTCGGCGGACAGTCGTCGCCGTACACCGCCTCGGCCTTCTCGCCTGCGTAGACCTCCATCCAGGAAATCTTCTTCTTGCCGCCGTAGGCCTTGGCCACGGCGCCGTCCAGGACCCGCTCCGCCGCCGCCCAGATGTCCACCCCGATGCCGTCGCCCTCGATGAACGGGATGATGGGGTTGTCGGGGACCTGCACCTTGCCGTCCGAAAGCGTAACCTTTTCGCCCTGTTCCGGCACTTTCACGTGTAGATAGTCTGTCATGTCTCTCCTCTGCTCGATTATTCCTGACGTTGGATTCCGGTCTCGGAGGCCTGAATCCGGGCGGTGGCCTTGGATTCCGCGGTGCCACCCATCCGGGTCAGGTTATGGAGGGGCTGGCGCGGGACCGGGTCCCAGCGCACTGACTTGCTAGTCATTAACGAATCTCCCGCGGTGAGTCAAGCAGACCGGTCCAGCCGTGGCCAGAGCATCGACGAAGGTGCTCATTGATGGCACCGCCGCCAGCAAGGCTTCACAAACGTGTTCGGGGAACGGGATGCGACACGAGCCCCACGACGAACCGGAGACATGCGATTTCGGCCTCGAACCGCTATATTTAGAGGTTTGCAGGTATGGTCGGCGCCGACCACGGTCGGCGCGGCGACCGCCTTGCTGGTCGCGGAGACTGCATTGAGCGTGCGGATGGACAACGTGTCGAAGATTTACGGGTTTCTCTGGGCGCTCCGGGACGTGCGCCTGGAGATCGGCGCCGGCGAATGGGTCGGGCTCCTGGGCCCCAACGGCGCCGGCAAGACCACGCTGCTCAGAGTGCTCGCCGCCCTCGCCTACCCCACGGCCGGCGGCGTGGAGTTGTTCGGACAAGAACTGTCCTACGGGAACTCGCCGCTGCGCCGCTCCGTCGGGTTTCTGGCCTCGGGCGCGCACCTCTACGACAGCCTCACCGTGAGCGAGAACCTGCGTTTCTTCGTTTCCCTCTACCGCAACGACGTCGGCGCCGACGATCGCGCCACGGTCCTGAACGACGTGGGTCTGCACGAGAAACGGGACGAATACGTCTCGGCCCTGTCCTTGGGCATGCGCTGCCGGCTCGCCATCGCCAAGTGGCGCCTGGTGCGGCCCCGGCTGCTGCTGGTGGACGAGCCCTACGGCTCGCTGGACCCGTCCGGAGTGGAAGTCCTCAATCGTTTCCTCGAGTCGACCTGCGCCGCGGGCGGCATCGTCGTGCTCGCCACCCATGACGTGCCCCGGCTTCTCGAACGCTGCACCCGGGCGGTGATGCTCGATCAGGGACGGATCGTCTTCGACGAACCCCGGCAGGACCCCTGGCACAGCTTCCACAGCGCCTTCGATGCGCTTCTGTCGCAAGACTCGGGCGGCCCCCGTTGAACGGCGCGCTCGGACAGATCTACTGGCTCCTCTGGAAGGACCTCCTGCTGGAGGCGCGCCGCCGCGACAACCTGTTGTCGATGTTCTTCTTCGGCCTCTCGCTGCTCTTCCTGTTCTCTTTCGCCTTCGAGATCTCCAGCGAGAACGTATCGCGCATGGCCCCCGGACTCCTGTGGCTGGCGTTCATGTTCAGCGGCACGCTGGCCTTGAACCAGCTCTTTCAGGGAGACCGCGAGAACGACTGCCTTGACGCGCTGCTGCTCGCGCCCCTGGACCGGGGCGCCTATTACCTGGCCAAGGTTTTCTTCAACTTCTCCCTCATGTTTTTGCTGGAACTCTTCATTCTGCCGCTGTTCGGTATCCTGTTCCGGCTGGATTTCTGGCATCTCCTGCCGAACGTGCTGCTCTACACCTTGCTGGGGACGCTGGGCTTCTCCGTGGTGGGGGTTCTGTTCGCCGCCGTGACCTTGCGGGCGCGGGCGCGGGCGCTGCTGCTGCCGGTGCTGCTCTTTCCGCTGATGATTCCGGTGATCCTCGCCACCGTGCGCACGCTGCAGATCATCCTCGGCGCGGGTACCGCCGCGGAACTCGTACCCTGGTTCAGACTTCTGGTGGGATTCGACCTGATCTTCATCACCGCCGGCTTCCTGCTGCTGGAGTGGGTGCTGGACGGTTGAGGTCGATTGGGAACTGTTGGGCGCGGGTGCTATCATGAAACCCGAACGCTTCTCACTGTCATTTCCACCCCTGCCCCCCGGCATCGTCATTCCCGCGAAAGCGGGAATCCAGGGGCGGCCGTGGGGTGTTTCGACCGAGCACCCCGGCCCCGCCGCTCCTGGATTCCCGCTTTCGCGGGAATGACGGAGTGAAGAGTGGGTTTGAGGGTGGTAATGACTGTGTTTCCAACTCGAACAGTCCATGGCTCGACGAATACTAGGCACGCTGGCACTCATACTCATCCTTACGGGTCTGTACTGGGGCTTGGTGGAGGCGCCTCCCGACGCGCGCCAGGGCGAGACCCAGCGCATCATGTACCTCCACATTCCCAGCATCCTGGTGGCGTACCTGGCGTTCTTCATCGTGTTCGTGGGGAGTTGCCTCTACCTGTGGAAGGGCGAGCGCCGGGACGACAACCTCGCCCACTCGGCGGCGGAGATCGGCGTGCTGTTCACCGCCCTCACCATCGTCGAGGGCTCCATCTGGGGCAAACCCACCTGGGGCGTGTGGTGGACCTGGGATGCGCGCCTCACGCTCACCGCCATCCTGCTGCTGATCTTCTCGGCCTACCTGCTGCTGCGCTCGCTCATCGAGGACCCGCGGCGCGGCGCGGTATCCGGCGCCATCCTGGGCATCATCGGCTTCCTCGACATCCCGCTCATCCACATGTCGGTGTACTGGTGGCGCACCCTGCACCAGCCGCCCTCCATCCTGCGCCCGGACAAGGCGCCGTGGGACAACATCGACCCGGCGATGCTGTGGCCCCTGGGGATAAACTTCCTGGCGTTTCTCGTGCTGTTCTTCTACCTGCTGTCCCTGCGCATCCATCTCGGAGAGGTGGAGGATCGCGTGCGCCGGAGCCGGCTCTACGAGGCAAGCTGAGGGCGCTTCGCGGAGGTTCGAGACCATGGGACAATGGGGCTTCGTCTTTCTGGCTTACGGCATCGTGTGGGGCGCCATCCTGCTCTACGTCGTGCTGCTGAAACGGCGCATTCACAAGGCCGCGGCCATGGAGACGCCACACACCGGGAGGGAGGCGCACGGCCATGAAGCGTAGGTTTGTCATAGGCGGCTTGGTCATCGTCGGCGCCCTGGCCTATCTCATCTACGGCGCCATGCAGAACGCGGTGGTCTACTTCGTCACGCCGAGCGAGCTTCACGCCGAGACCGGAGCGCCCGACCGCTTCCTGCGGGTGGGCGGGATGGTGCTGCCCGGGTCGCTGGAGAAGGACCTGGGACGGCGCACCTTCCGCTTCAGGATCTCCGACGGCCAGGAGTCCATCGCCGTGTTCTTCCAGGGGGTGCCTCCGGACCTCTTCTCCGAGGGCAAGGGCGCCGTGGTGGAAGGACGGCTCGGCAAGGACGGGGTGTTCCAGGCCTCCACCGTCATGGCCAAGCACGCCGAGGAATACAGCCCGCACAAGGAGGGGGAAGATCCCTCCAAGGCGCGCAGCTTCGTGCCCGCGCGGCCCACGGGCGGTTCGTGACCGCGACCCTGGGACATACCTGCGTCCTGCTTGCCTTCGCGCTGGCGCTCTGGGGCATCGCCGCTCCGGTCCTGCACGGGCGCACCGGCAACGAGCGCTTCCATGCCTCCGCCCGCTACGCCATCGCCGGGCAGTTCCTCTTGGTCACCGCCGCCGCCGGGGCGCTGATCTACGCGCTGGTGGCCACGGACTTTTCCATCCGCTACGTGGCCTTCAACACCACCCGGGCGACACCGGTCTACTACCGCGTCACCGGCCTCTGGGGCGCCCTCGAAGGCTCGCTGCTGCTGTGGGAGTGGATCCTGATCATCTTCTCGGCGCTGGTGGCGTGGTGCTACCGCGCGCGCATGCGGGAGTTCATGCCCTGGGTGCTGATGGTCTTCTCCATCGTCTCGGCGTTCTTCCTGGCGGTCATTGCCTTCGCCTCCAACCCCTTCGAGATCCTGTCGCCGGTGCCCGCCGACGGCCGCGGCCTCAACCCGCTGCTGGAAGACTCCAACATGTTGAGCCATCCACCGCTCCTGTACACGGGGTTCGTGGGGCTCACCGTGCCGTTCGCGTTCGCCATCGCCGCGCTCATTCACGGCCGGCTCGACCAGTCGTGGATCGTCGCCACCCGGCGCTGGACCATCACCGCGTGGTTCTTCCTCACCCTCGGCAACCTCGTGGGCGCGTGGTGGTCGTACCACGTGCTCGGCTGGGGCGGCTACTGGGCCTGGGACCCGGTGGAGAACGCGGCCTTCATGCCCTGGCTGCCGGCGACCGCGTTCCTGCACTCGGTGCAGGTGCAGGAACGCCGCGGCATGCTCAAGACCTGGAACCTGCTGTTGATCATCATGGCGTTCAGCCTGACCATCTTCGGCACTTTCCTGACACGCTCCGGCGTCCTGTCGTCCATCCATGCGTTCTCGTCCGGCCCAGTGGGGTTCTACTTCCTGGCGTTTCTCGCGTTCGTGCTGCTCTCTTCGCTGGGGCTGCTGGCCTGGCGCAGCGACCAATTGCGCGGTCAGCCCGAGCTGGACTCGGTGGTGAGCCGCGAGTCGACGTTCGTCCTGAACAACGTGGTGTTCGTATCGGCTCTCTTCACCATCTTCCTGGGCACGGTGTTCCCGCTCCTGTCCGAGGCCGTGGCCGGCGTTCAGGTGAGCGTTGGCGCGCCCTACTTCAACGCCGTCACCGCGCCCCTGTTCCTGCTGCTGGTCTTCCTCATGGGCGTGGGGCCGCTCATTGCCTGGCGCCGGGCTTCATGGGACAACCTCAAGCGAAACTTCACCTGGCCGGCGGTCGCGTCCCTGGCCGTGGCCGCGGGCCTCTTCGCCGGCGGCATCCGCTCGTTCTTTTCGCTGCTGGGCTTCACCCTGTGCGCCTTCACGGTCTGGACCATGGTGTGTGACACGTGGCTTTCACTGCGCGCGCGCCGGCGACTGGCCGGAGAGGGGCCGCTCCGCGGTTTCGCTACCCTGGTGCGGCGCAACCAGCGGCGCTACGGCGGTTTCGTGGTGCACTTGGGAGTCGTGCTGGTGGTGTTGGGCATCGCCGGCTCCATGGCCTACAGCATCGAGCGGGAGGCGACCCTGAGCGTGGGCGAGAGCCTCACCGCAGGGCCCTACCAGGTCTCCTTCGAGGGGCTGCGAGGATCGCAGCAACCCACCCACTACCGGGTGGAAGGCGCCTTCCAGGTGTCGCGCAACGGACGGGATCTCGGACGCCTGTCGCCCGCGCTCAAGTTCTTCCCGATCCAGGATTCGCCCATCGGGCGCGCGGTGTTCCGCAGCACGCTCAAGGAGGACCTCTACCTGATCCTCTCGGGATTCAGCGAAGTGGGACAGAACCGGGCCACCCTCAAGGTGCTGATCCGCCCCCTGGTGCTGTGGATCTGGCTCGGCGGCGTGGTCATGGCCTTGGGCACGCTCATGGCCATCCTGCCCATGGGTCCGGCCCGACGGAAGGAAACATGAGCCCGGCGGCGCGCAGACTGTTGCTCACCCTCATGGCGGTGGGCGCCCTGGTGATCCTCCTGGGTTACGGGTTTTACCGGGACCCGCGCTACATCCCCTCGCCGCTGGTGGGAAACCCCGCCCCGGACTTCTCCCTGACCTTGTTCGACGGCCGGGAGGTGCGCCTGTCGGAGTTGCGCGGCAAGACCGTGATGCTGGATTTCTGGGCTTCCTGGTGCCTGCCCTGCCGGGCGGAAGCGCGGGACCTGGAGGCGGCCTGGAAGCGGCAGGGGGACGACGTGGTGTTCCTCGGCATCAATATCCAGGACAAGGAGGCGGACGCGCGGAAGTTCATCGAGGAGTTCGGCATCACCTTCGTCAACGGACGGGACCCGGACGGCAAGATCGCGGTGGACTACGGCGTGTGGGGCATCCCCGAAGCCTTCTTCGTGAGCCCCGCCGGCAGGATCACCTACAAGCACGTGGGCGCCATCCCGCCGGCGGTGCTGGCGGCCAAGCTGGAGGACGCGCGCCGCGACCGCGCCAGCGCCGAGAGCGGCCGCGGCGAGCATCAGACGATACGATGACAGTCCGGCAAAAGGACAAGAAGGCGCGGTTGAGAGAACCGGGACGCGGCCGTGTTCGCGGCGCCGTTGCGGTCATCGGCGCACTGCTGCTCACGTTCTCCGTTCATGCGCGCGCGGACCAGGAGTTGGAGGACCGCGTGCGCGCCATCGCATCGGAGCTGCGCTGCGTGGTGTGCCAGAACCTGTCCGTGGCAGACTCTCCGGCGGAGATGGCCGTGCAGATGCGCGGCATCGTGCGCGAACAGCTCCAGGCCGGCAAGACGCCGGACGAGGTGCGCGCCTATTTCGTCTCCAAGTACGGCGAGTGGGTATTGTTGGCGCCTACGGCCCAGGGCTTCAACCTGACTGTCTGGATACTCCCCTTCGTTGTCCTCCTTGCCGGTCTCGCCTTCGCCGCCTGGTTCCTGCGTCGTTGGAGCCGGCGCCGTGCCCGCGAGCCGGAGGATCACCCGGATCCGGAGCTCCTGGAGCGGGTACGGGCGGCCGTCGCCGCCGGTGATGAGACACCTGACTCGACGGAGAGAGCGCGCTTGCCCATTTACCAGGACCTGCGGGAGCTGGAATTCGACCACCAGGCAGGCAAGCTGTCGGACGCCGATTACGAGTCCCTGAAACAGCGCTATGAACGGCAGGCCGTGGAACTGCTGCGGGAGGCCGGTGATGCCGCCGCGGTGGTCCGGCAGCCGGATGCGCGGGAGCCTGAGATGACGGAGCCCACTCCTTCCAGGTGGAGCAAACGGTCGTGGATGATGGCCGCCGGGGCCGCTCTGCTGCTCGCTGGAGGCGTCACCCTGGGCCTCCTGCTGGGCCAGTCGTTGCGCCCGCGCACGTCCCCGGAAGACAGCATGACCGGCGATTTCCTCACGGGAACCGGTCCCGGCGGGATCGGGCAGCCCGGCGCCAGCAATCCGGCCGCCGCGCTGCGCCAAGGACAGGAGGCCTTCCAGCGCAAGGACTTCAAGGCCGCCATCCCGGCCTTCCAGACCGTGTTGCGCCACGACTCCGGCCACCCCGCGGCCAACGCCTACATGGGAATGATCCTGGCCCAGGCCGGACATGTCGACGCCGCCCTGGAGGCGCTGGACCGGGCCCTCGCGCGCACCCCCAACTTCCCCCTGGCCCTGTGGGCCAAGGGCATGGTGCTGTTTCAGGACGGGCGCGACCCGGCCGGCGCACGCGAGCACCTGGAGCGGCTGGAAGGCCTTCTACCCGAGGGAGAGCAGCGAAACGCCGTCCGCGACATCATCGCGCGGATCGGTGAGCAGGCACGGAAACCGGCGGGCGCGCCCGCCGGGACACGCATCGAGGGCACGGTCGAGCTGGAACCCGGACATGTGCCCGGCACCGGAGCCCAGGCCGTCCTGTACATCATCGCCCGTCCCGCGGGAGCCCAGGCCGGTCCGCCCCTGGCGGTCAAGCGCGTCGTCGCACCGGCCTTCCCGGTATCCTTTTCACTGGGTCCCGGGGACGTGATGATGCAGGGAACACCCTTCGAAGGCCCGCTGAATCTGACGGCGCGGCTGGACCGCGACGGCGACCCCCTGACGCGAGAGCCCGGCGAACCGGCCGGCGCCTACGACGGGAACCCCGTCGCACCCGGCGCGCGGAACGTCGTCGTGAAGCTGCGCTGACCACGGCGGCTGCCTGCCGTGGCCCCGCGAAGCCTGAATCCAGGCCCTTCTCGACTCACCCCTCTTCGGGAAGTCTCTGGTACTTGCCCTTGTAGAAGAGCAGCGGGCGGTCGCCCGCGGCCTCCGCGTGGATGATCTCGCCCAGGTAGATGGTGTGGTCGCCGCCCTCGTAGCCCTGGGTGACGCTGCATTCGATGTACCCGATAGTCTGGTCGAGGAGCGGAATTCCGTTGGCGCTCATGTGCCAGGCGGTGTCCTGGAACTTCTCGATGCCCTTGGTGGCAAAGCGGTTGGCCAGTTGCTCCTGGTGCTCGCCCAGCAGGTTGACGGCGAACACGCCGGAGTCCTCGAAGCACTCGTAGCAGTTGGCCTTCTTGTCGATGCACACCAGCACCAGCGGCGGGTTCAGGGAGAGAGATGAGAAAGCGTTGGCGGTGATCCCCGTGGGAACTCCGGCCTTGTCCTTGGTGGTCACGATGGTCACTCCGGTGGCGAAGTGCCCCAGCACGTGCCGGATCTCGCGCGGGTCCATGGTGCACGGCGTAACAGACGGGCGCGCGCGTTGTCAATCGAGACAAACACGCTGCCGGGCGTGTCAAGACAGCAGGAAATCCGTCAGTACCTCGACGAAGGTGTCCTGCTCCTCGATCTGCGGCTCGTGTGCCGAGTCGTGGAAGCGGTACGCCGTGGAGCCTGGGACGATGCGCTGAAGCCGCTCGTCCCAATCGGGCTGGTTGAGAGGGTCGTGGTCACAGGCAATGATGAGCAAGGGCACGGTCACGGTGGAGAGTTGCTTCACGAAGGCGTCGATGGTGGAGCCGCGCTCGTACCCCGGGCGCTTCAGGCGCGCCGCGGACAGGGCCTCCCAGGCGCCCGGCGCGATGGAATCGTTGTAGCGGGACTCGACGCATTCCGGGGTGAGCCACTTCTCGTCGTGAAACAGCAGCTTGAGGAGCTTGCGCATGTTCTCCGGGCTCGGGGTGTAATCCTCCAGGTCGGCCTGAAAGTCGCTCTTGAACACCCCGGCGTTGCCGCAGATGGTCACCATCTTCTTCATCTTCAAGGGCGAAGGTTTCCGCACCGAGCTTCTCAGCAGCGTGCCGCCGCCGGCCGAGTTGCCGACGAAGAACGCTTCGCCGACGCCGACGACCTCCAGCCACTGGGCGAGGTGCGTCAAGCGGAACCCCGAGGGATCCGAGAAGCTGTAGATCTTGGCGGTGCGGCCGTAGCCCAGCATGTCCGGGGCCAGCACGTGGAAGGTCCGCCCGAGCTTCGCCATGGCCGCGCCCCAGGTGGCCTCGGCCGACGCGCCGTACTCGCCGCCGTGAAGGAGCACCAGGTCGGGCCCCTCCCCCGCTTCCAGGTAGTGGGTCTCGATGCCGCCGACGCGAAGCGTCCGATGCAGATAGTCCGTGCTCATGTTCCGTTCTCCACGTCAGGCAGGTTGAAACCCGCCCGCCCTTTCACCGCGACTCTCCTACCACCCCACGGCGTAGCCGTCCCGGCGCGGGTCGGCGGCGGCCATGAGCGTGCCGTTGCGCGGGTCTCGGGCGATGAGCGCGGCGCCGCCGAAGGACCAGGGGGCCACCACCGTCACCGGGTGACCCTTGGCCGCCAGGCCTTCGACCACTTCCTTGGGGAATCCCTGCTCCAGGCGGAGGCTCTGGGGATAGCCGACGTTGGGCGGCGTGCCGGGCACATGGCTCCAGCGGGGCGCTTCCAGCGCGCATTGGGGGTCCATCTTGAGGTCCAGGAAGTTGTGCAGCACCTGCACGTTGGTCTGGGGCTGGTCGTCGGCGCCCGGGGTGCCGCCCACGGCCAGGAACTCGCCGTCGTGGAACACCATGTAGGAGTTGAGGGTGTGCGCGGGGCGCTTGCCCGGCTGGAGGGAGTTGGCGCTGTCGGGGTCGAGCCGGGCGCTGCACAGGCGGTTGTTCATGACCAGACCGGTGTCCCCCGCCACCACGCGCGATCCGAAGACCGAGAACACGCTCTCGATGAGCGAGATGACGTTACCGTGGCCGTCGGCGGCGCACAGGTAGGTTGTGTCGCTCCCGGTCATGGCGCTGGACGACGATACCGGCCCGGCGGAATCGCCGATGTCCGCACGGCGAGCGTCCGCGTATTCCTTGCTGATAAGACGTTCCACCTCGGGATTGCCGAAGCGTGGGTCGTCCAGGTGGCGAATGCGGTCCTCGAAAGCGATCTTCTTGGCCTCCACCATCACGTGGGCCAGTTCCGTACGGCTCATCTTCGAGCAGTCGTAGCCCGCCAGCAGGTTCATCATGGTGAGGATCACGAACCCCTGGGACACCGGCGGCTGCTCCAGGATCCGGTAGCCGCGGTAGTCGGTGCTCAGGGGTTCGAGCCACTCGGCGAACTCGCCGTCCAGGTCCCGCTCCTCGAACAGGCCGCCCTGGGCGCGAATGCCGGCGCACAGCCGCGCGGCCACGTCGCCGCGATAAAACCCGTCCCGGCCGTCGCGCACGATCGCTTCCAGCACCGCCGCCAGCTCGGGTTGCCGCAGCATCCTCCCCGGCGTCAGGTCTTCCAGGGGCGCCCGGAAACAGCGATGGATGTCGGGACTCGAGGGCGCCCAGTCCGCGATGGAGCCGGCCAGGGAGTGGTACAGGGGAAAACCGTCTCGGGCGAGGGTCAGGGCATCGGCGCAGACCTCGGCGCGGTCCAGGGTGCCGTAGCGGCGGTGCAGCTCCAGCCATCCCTCCACCGCCCCGGGCACCGCGATGCTCAAGGGCCCCGAGGTGGGGATGGCGTCGAGACCGCGGCTCTTGAAGGCGTCGATGGTGGCGTTGCCGGGGGCCGGACCGCTGGCGTTGAGCGCCCGCACCTTGCCCTCGTCTTTCATGTAGACGAGGGAGAACAGGTCACCCCCGAGCCCGCAGGCCTCGTGCTTGACCACCGCCAGGACGAATCCTGCGGCGACCGCCGCATCCACGGCGTTGCCGCCCCGCTGCATCATCTTGAGGCCGGCCACGGATGCCAGCGGATGACCCGCGGCCACCACGCCGTTGTTCCCCATGATCAGCGTGCGCGCGGCCTTGCCGTAACGGATTTCGTGTATAGATTGAGACATGAGAGTTCTCCCGGGATGCTGCTTCCCGTATGGCGTGTTTCCCCACCCTATCCCGCCTGGATTCCCGCTTTCGAGCTGTGTCAAAACTCCACTCGGACACGAAAACAGCACCACAATGCCGCCAACGCCCCGAATCGTCATTCCCGCGGAAGCGGGAATCCAGGGGTGGGGCGGCGGGGAATACGCCCGTTTGGCCCCTCTCCACCCCTGGATTCCCGCTTCCG
>JAJDXX010000217.1 GCA_022823055.1 Candidatus Binatia bacterium
GTGGTGTTTTCCTTGCTGACCTGGATCTTCTTGGCTTCGCCGAGGTCCCCGAGGCTCGCCTTCTCCAGCGACAGGCCCACCTCCTCGGAGATGACCTGGCCGCCGGTGAGGACGGCGATATCCTGCAGCATGGCCTTGCGCCGGTCGCCAAAGCCCGGCGCCTTCACCGCCGCGACCTTGACGATGCCGCGGATGTTGTTGACCACCAGCGTCGCCAGGGCCTCGCCTTCCACGTCCTCGGCGATGATCAACAGCGGACGGCTGGACTTGGCCACGCTCTCAAGCAGCGGCAGCAGGTCCCGAATGTTGGAGACCTTCTTGTCGTGAATGAGCACGAAGGGGTTTTCCAGTTCCGCCGCCTGGGTCTGCTGGTCGTTGATGAAGTAGGGCGACAGGTAGCCGCGATCGAACTGCATTCCCTCGACCACGTCCAGCTCGTTCTCCAGCGCCGATCCTTCCTCCACGGTGATCACGCCTTCCTTGCCCACCTTGTCCATGGCTTCGGCGATGTTGTTGCCGATTTCATGGTCGGCGTTGGCGGAAATCGTGCCGACCTGGGCGATGGACCGGTCGTCTTCGCACGGCTGGGAGAGCTTCTGCAGTTCTCCGACCACCGCGATGGACGCCTTGTCCACACCCCGCTTCAGGTCCATGGGGTTGAAGCCCGCGGCCACGGCCTTGAGCCCTTCGCGAAGCACGGCCTGGGCCAGCACCGTCGCGGTGGTAGTGCCGTCGCCGGCCGCATCGGAGGTCTGCGAGGCCACTTCCTTGACCATCTGCACACCCATGTTCTCGAACTTCTCTTCCAGCTCGATCTCCTTGGCCACCGATACCCCGTCCTTGGTCACGGTGGGGGCGCCGAAGCTCTTCTCCACCACCACATTGCGGCCCTTGGGGCCGAGCGTGACCTTGACGGCGTTGGCCAGCACGTTGACGCCCTTGAGCATTCGCTGGCGCGCCTCATCGGCAAATCTCACTTCTTTTGCCATTTCATGTCTCCTGATTGATTTTTCGGAAAATCCTTGCGGCGGGGCCTCAACCCTCGATCACTGCCATGATGTCGTCCTCGCGCATCACCAGCAGTTCCTCGCCGTCCACCTTGACCTCGGTACCGGAGTACTTGCCGAACAGCACCTGGTCGCCCACCTTGAGATCGAGTGGCCGAACGTTGCCGTCTTCCAGCAGCTTCCCGTTACCCACGGCGAGGACTTCGCCCTTGATGGGCTTTTCCGCCGCGGCGTCAGGAATCACGATCCCTCCGGGGGAGGTCCGCTCTTCCTCTGTGCGCCGGATGACGACGCGATCGTGTAAGGGACGTATCTTCATTGATGGGTCTCCCTTTGATAAGTTATTGACTACGTTGGTAAAAAACCTTAATGCCGTTGCACTTGTTAGCACTCGGCCGAAACGAGTGCTAATGATAGGGGCGAATTTTGAATTTTCAAGACCCTGGATGCGGGTGCGGTGAGAAAATCCCACCGGGTCCGTAGCCCGTGGGTTGCCCAACAGGGGCCGGGCCGGGCAGGAAACGGACATTTCGGCCACGGTCACCGGCAAATGACACGGGGCCGCGGGGCCGCTATGCTTCCGAACGGAAAGGCGTACTGCGGAGGCGACGGGTGCTCCATCCAACCGGCAATTGCGAATCAGGGGCCGCAGGCTCGCCCTGACCGGCAATGAGCACTTCCGCGCTTCTGGTACTGACGACCTGCGCAAACGCGGACGAAGCGGACGCGATCGCCGGCGCCCTGGTGGAAGAGCGGCTCGCTGCCTGCGTCAACCGGGTGGATGGCATCGTGTCCACGTATACGTGGGAGTCCCGGGTGCAACGCGACAAGGAAACCCTGCTGTTGATCAAGACGACAGAAGCCCGATTCGATGAACTGCAGCGAGCGATCGCCCGGCTGTCGAGTTACGACGTGCCGGAAGTCATCGCGGTTCCGGTCCGCAAGGGTTCGAATGCCTATCTGGACTGGCTCGTGGAATCGGTGTCGTGACGAGGCCCCTCGCATGACAGGCACGAGTTGTCCAGGGCGGCGCGCAAGCTGCGGGCGTTGGGAGATCCCGCGCATGACAGGCTCGGCCGGCAGGAACATCTCGCGCCGGCTGCTTCTCCCCCTGCTTGCCGTCGCCGCCGCCGCGGCAGCCCAGTTCGACGAGCCGCTGCCGCCCGAGCAAGCCTTCCCCCTGATTGCCTTTGCAGAGGCCGGGTCGGTCGTCGTGAGCTTCCAGGTCCCCGACGGTTACTACCTGTACCGGCACCGCTTCGGCTTCGAGAGCCTGACCGACGGCATCGTGCTCGGCATGCCGGAGCTTCCCGAGGGCCGCCCGCACGTGGACGAATTCTTCGGCGCCGTGGAGATCTATCGCGGCGACTTCCAGATCCGGGTCCCGTACCGGCGCTCCGGCGCGGTGGACGAAATGCGGGTCCGGCTCGAGCTTCAGGGTTGTGCCGATATCGGCTATTGCTATCTTCCCGTAAGCTGGGAAAGACGCGTGAGGCTTGCAGGCGGTGAGTGACATGGCCCGTTCCACGATGCTGACGCTGGCGCTCAGTGCCGCCGCGCTCCTCGCCTACGTGGGCTACCGGGCCGCGATTCCCGGGAACCCGCCGGACAGCGCCGCGCCTGCCGGCGCATCCGTCATGGTGGAGACGCTGCCGGAGTTTGCGCTCGAAGACATCAACGGGCAGGTTCGCTCGATCCATGGCTGGGAAGGCGACGCCCTGCTGATCAACTTCTGGGCCACCTGGTGTGCGCCGTGCCTGCGCGAGATTCCCCTGCTGAAGGCGTTCCAGGATGGCGGCGGGACCGGCAACGTACAGGTCGTGGGCATCGCCGTGGACCACCTGGAGGCGGTGCAGGCATTCGACGA
>JAJDXX010000006.1 GCA_022823055.1 Candidatus Binatia bacterium
GTGGTGTCGCAGTCCATCATGAAGGCGATGGTGCCGGTGGGCGCCAGCACCGAGATCTGCGAGTTTCGCACCCCGTACTCACCACCCGCCTCGCACACCGTGTCCCAAACGTCCCGCACCGTGGTGAGCAGGTCCAGCGGCACGTGCGCGGTGGAGATCTTGTGCGCGTGGCCGCGGTGCATGTCCAACACCTTGAGCATGGGCACCCTGTTGACCTCGTAGCCGCCGAAGGAGCCCAGCCGCGACGCGATGTGGGCCGACTGGAGGTATCCCTCGCCGGTGAGCAGCGCGGTCACCGCCGCGGCATAGGACCGGCCGGCATCGGAGTCGTAGGGCAGCCCCAGGGACATGAGCAGCGCGCCGAGGTTGGCATAGCCGAGCCCCAACTCGCGGAAGTCGCGGGCGTTCTGGGTGATCTCCTCGGTGGGATAGGACGAGTTGTCCACCAGGATGTCCTGGGCGGTGATCATGATGTCCACGGTGTGGCGGAACGACTCGGTGTCGAAGGTGCCGTCGTCGCGCAGGAACTTGAGAAGGTTCAGCGAAGCCAGGTTGCAGGCCGAGTTGTCCAGGTGCATGTACTCCGAGCACGGGTTGGAACCGCTGATGCGTCCGGTGTTGGAGCACGTGTGCCAGTTGTTGATGGTGGTGTCGAACTGCATGCCCGGGTCGCCGCACAGGTGCGTCGCCTCCGCGATCATCTTCAGGATGTCGCGGGCGCGGAAGGTCTCGGACACCTCCCCGGTAGTGACGAAACGCGTGCTCCACTCGCCGTCGTCCAGCACCCGCTGCATGAACTCATCCGTCGCCCGCACCGAGTTGTTGGCGTTCTGGAAGAACACGCTGCCGTAGGCCGGTCCGTCGAGGCTGGCATCGTATCCGGCCTCGATGAGGGTCCAGGCCTTCCTCTCCTCCTCCACCTTGCAGTTGATGAACTCCACGAGGTCGGGATGGTCCGAGTCGAGGATCACCATCTTGGCGGCGCGCCGGGTCTTGCCGCCGGACTTGATGACTCCGGCGGAAGCGTCCGCCGCGCGCATGAAGGAGACGGGACCCGAGGCCGTGCCGCCGCCGCCCAACTGTTCCTTTGACGAACGGATCCGGGAGAGGTTGACGCCCGAGCCCGAGCCGCCCTTGAAGATCACGCCTTCCTTCCGGTACCAGTCCAGGATCGACTCCATGGTGTCGTCCACCGAGAGGATGAAGCACGCCGAGCACTGGGGCGTCTCCTCGATGCCGCAGTTGAACCACACCGGGCTGTTGAAGCACGCCTTCTGGTGCACCAGGATGTGGGTGAGCTCGTCCGAGAAGGCCCGGGCGTCGTCCTCCGAGGCGAAGTAGCCGTCCGCCCGGCCCCACCCCGTCACCGTGTCCACCACGCGGCTGATGAGCTCCCGCACCGTCCGTTCCCGATCCGGCGTTCCCAAGGGCCCCCTGAAATACTTCGAGGTCACCACGTTGGTGGCCATCTGCGACCACGCCTTGGGAACCTCCACGTTGTTCTGCTCGAACACGACCTTGCCGCTCTCGTTCTGGATGGTGGCCGAGCGGATCTCCCACTCGACCTCGTCGTAAGGGTTGGTCCCGGCCTTGGTGAAGTAGCGGCGCACGCGGATGCCTGCGCCCTTGTCTCGAACGATGTCTTCAGGAAGCGATTCAGCGGGCTGGATGGTGGTCGTAACGGACATGGATACTCCCCTTCTGCGATGGAAATTTCCTGTTAAATTCCTCTTGACTTGTTCCGGATGTAGTGCCGAACTCCCAATTTACCCACCACATGTTGTGCTGTCAAGCGAAAAGTTTACTCCCCTCGCTTGCCGCGGGCCGGCGCCGGCGGGTATCATGGCGGCAGCGGGCGACGGGTTGCCGTCCGCAAGAGTGAACGATCCGGGGACCATGGAACGGCTTGGCGACATTGTCGACCGCACGGTGAAGCGGCTGCCCCTGAGCCGCCGCCTGGAGGACTACGCGGTGTGGACGGCCTGGGACGAGACCGTGGGTCCGGCCATCGCGCGCAACGCCCGCCCCGAGAAGCTCCGCAACGGCACCCTCTTCGTGCGCGTGCGGGCGGCGGCCTGGATGCAGCAACTCCACTACATGAAGGACATCATGCTGGAGAAGCTCAACCGGCAACTCGGCCGCGAGGTGATCACCAACATTTTCTTCGTAGTGGGACAAGTGTCCGCCGATCCGCCGCGGGAAGAACCCGCCGATCCGGTCGAGCTTCCGGCCGTGGATGCGACGCGCCTCCCTGAGCAGGCGCTGGACGACATCGACGACCCGGACCTTCGGGACTCCCTGCGCCGCCTGCTGCTGAACCACCTCAGGAAACGGGGCTGACCCCTTCCCGCTGCCGGCCCGGCACGGTGCCGAGACCGTGAGGGATCATTTGGTAACACGGGTCGGGGGTTTCGGGGACCTAATGCCATTTTGGTATTGGGACCCCACAGCACTCGCGCCAACGCCTACCGAAAATACACCTCACGGCTTCAGCAACCCTGCCGTCTCGTCCGTATACTCGTCCTCGCCACGATAGATGACCAGCGGCGGCGCCACGGTCAGGCCGGTGCGCGCCCCCTTCACACCCTCCGCCAGCACCAGCGTCGCGGGAGCGTCCGCGAACGAGTGGACGAAGCGGACACGCCGAGGCTCAAGGCCGTGACCGCGCATCCCCGAGAACAGCTCCACGGCCCTCTCCGCCGGGTACACGAGACACATCCGGCCCCTGTACCGCAGCAAAGAGGCTCCGGTCCGAAGGAAGTCCGCGAGTCCGCCCTCCACTTCGTGCCGCGCCAGCAAACGTTCGGCATCGGGATTGACGCGGCCGCTCCGGCGCGGCCGGTAAGGCGGATTGCACACCGCGACATCGAAGCTCCCGGACGCCGACTCCTTGTCCAGTCCACGCACGTCCGCCGTCACCATGCGCACCCGTCCGCCGACCCCGTTTAAGTCCACACCGCGCCGGGCTCGATCCACCATGGCCTCCTGCAACTCCACCCCGACCACCTCCACACCCTCGTGCAGAACGGCCAGAGAAAGCGCCACCACGCCATTCCCCGCCCCCAGGTCGACGATGCGCGCGCTCCCCCGCACCTCGACGAAGCGCGCCAGCAACAGCGAGTCCAGCGAGAAGCGGTAGCCGTCCCGCCGCTGCACCACCGCGACCCTTCCGTCGAACACCCGGTCGACGGTTTCGAGTTTGGCGGATGGATGCGTGTCGTCTAAGATGGAAGGGTCCGTACCGACAAGGTATCCGGATTCCATTGACTCATCTCCAGGCATGACCACACTCCTCGCCAGCATCGGCGCCCGCACCCTCGGCTATCTGGCCGGCATGGGCCGGGGCGTGATCTTTCTCGGGTCCGCGCTGCTGTGGGCGTTGCGCCCGCCGGCCAAGTTCCGCCTCATCATACAACAGATCCGCGCCATCGGGGTGGATTCGCTGCTGGTGGTGCTGCTCGCGGGCCTGTTCACCGGCATGGTGCTGGGGCTCCAGGGCTACTACAGCCTGCGCAAGTTCAACGCCGAGAGCTTCCTCGGGGCGGTGGTGGCCCTGAGCCTGCTGCGGGAGCTGGGGCCGGTGCTGTCGGCCTTCATGGTCACCGGCCGGACCGGCTCGGCCATGGCGGCGGAGCTGGCCTCCATGCGCGTCACCGAGCAGATCGACGCCATGCACTCCATGGCCATCAATCCCGTGAAGTACCTGGTCTCGCCGCGCGTGGTCGCGGGCCTCATCGCCATGCCGCTCCTGACCTGCATGTTCAACGTCATCGGCATCTTCGGCGCCTACATGGTGGGCGTGGGCCTGCTGGACCTGGGCTCGGGCAGCTACATGGCCGGCATGGAGCAGAGCGTGCAACTCCGGGACGTGGGCGAGGGACTGCTCAAGTCCGCCACCTTCGGGGTCATCATCAGTTGGGTGTGCTGCTACAAGGGGTTCCACGCCCTCCCCATGGCCACGGGGGTGGGACGTGCCACCACAGAGGCCGTGGTGCTGTCGTTCGTGCTGATCCTCCTGTCGGACTACTTCCTGACCTCGGTCCTGCTGTAGCCCATGGACATTTCGTCGTCACTACGGTCGCGCGGACGGATCGGGAGCTCTTCATGATCCAGGTCATCGACGTCCACAAGAAGTTCGGGCCCCAGGAGGTCCTGCGGGGCACCAACCTGACCATCGACGACGGGTGCATCACCACCATCATCGGCGGCAGCGGCAGCGGCAAGACGGTGCTGCTCAAGACCATGATCGCGCTGCTGCTCCCCGACAGCGGGCGCATCCTGGTGGACGGCACGGACATCACCGGCCTGGGACAACGGCCCCTCAACGAGATCCGGCGCAAGTTCGGCTTCCTGTTCCAGGGCGCCGCCCTGCTCGACTCCATGACGCTCTTCGACAACATCGCCTTCCCGCTGCGCGAGCGCACGCGCCTGGGCGAAGAAGCCATCGGCCGGAAGGTGCGGGAACGGCTCGAGCAGGTGGGGCTCGGGGACATGGGCTACAAGTACCCGGCCGAGGTCAGCGGCGGCATGAAGAAGCGCGCCGGGTTCGCCCGCGCGCTGGCGACCGATCCCGAGATCGTGCTGTTCGACGAGCCCACCACCGGCCTCGACCCGCGCCTGGGCCAAAGCATCCACCGGCTCATCGCCGCCATGCAGAGCCAGCTCGGCTTCACCGGCGTCATCGTCAGCCACGACATCCCGGAAGTGTTTACAATATCCCACCGCGTCGCTATGTTGGCCGACGGGGCCATCGTCGAGAGCGGCCCCGCCGCGGAGTTCCTCCAATCGCAAAATCCGGTGGTACGGCGGTTCCTGCACGGCGATGCCGGGGAGGCGGTCCAGTGAACCACAAAGCTACGGAAATCGTCGTCGGCCTCTTCGTGGTGGCGGGCATCCTTTGCGCCGGCTATCTCGCCATCCGCCTGGGCAAGCTCGAAGCCTTCGGCAACTCGGGATACGTCGTGTACGCCGACTTCGCCAACGTGGCGGGCCTGCGCCGGGGGGACTCGGTGGAGATCGCCGGCGTCGGCGTCGGCCGGGTGGACTCCCTGATCCTGGTGGAGGACCGCGCGCGCCTGGCCCTGCGCATCGACCCTGGCGTGGCCATCCAGGAAGACGCCATCGCCTCGGTGCGCGCCCGGGGCCTCATAGGCGACAAGTTCATCGCCATCTCTCCCGGAGCGTCCGACCGGAACCTGCCGGACGGCGGCCGCATCCGCGACACCGAATCGCCGCCGGACATCACCGACCTGATCGGCAGGATGATCGGCGGCAACGTCACGGGCGACGCACCCTGACCGCCGGCCGGGCGAAACGTCGCATGCGCTTGCGGAATCCAATCGAGTGGAGCCGTCAACATCTCTCGTTCTACGGCTGGCGGATGGTTCTGGTGGGCTGCCTGTTCCGGCTTCTCGGCGGCGGCTTCCACTTCTACGGCTTCACCGTTTTCGTCCTGCCGCTGGAAAAGGACCTGGGCATCAACCGTGCGGCCACGGGCTTGGTTTTCGGCCTCGCCCGGGCCGAGGGAGCCATCGAAGGCCCTTTGGCCGGGTACCTTATCGACCGTCTGGGACCGCGGCCCATCATGATGGCCGCCGTCCTGTTCACCGGCGTCGGCTACATTCTGCTCTACTGGGTCCAGTCCTACTGGATGCTCCTGGTCATCTACCTGGGCGTCGTCTCGCTGGCCTTCGGCGCCGGCTTCATGCACTGCCCGATGGTGCTGGCCAATAGCTGGTTCATCCGCTACCGCGCCCGGGCCATGGCCCTCGTGAGCTGCGCCATCGGCGTCGGCGGCGCGCTGCTGGCCCCGATCCTCGCCTACGTGGTGCACTACTACGGCTGGCGCTTGGGAATGGTGTTCGCCGGGACCGCCTTCCTGCTTCTGGGGATGCCCCTGGCGGCGGTGGTCCGCCGCTCCCCCGAGGACATGGGCCTGTCCCCGGACGGAGACATCCCTTCACGAGAGGCGCCCGCATCCGGCCGGTCGGTGACGGACCGCGCGGCGCCGTCCGACACCGAAGTAGGCATCTGGGACGCGTTCCGCGGTTCCCCCTTCTGGCTCCTCGTGTTCGCCACCCTCTTCCGCGTGCTGGGTCTCAGCACGGTCATTCAGGCGTTCGTGCCGATCCTGGTGTGGAAGGGTGTGGCGGAGCTTTCGACCCGGTGGTTCCTGGGTGCGTTCGCGGCGCTGTCCCTGCCCACCCACCTCATCGTGGGCTCGCTGGCGGACCGGTTCAACAAGGCCCGGCTCATGGCCGTGTGCATGCTGGTGGCGGCCAGCGGACTCCTGTTGCTGACCTATGCGCAGAACACGCTGTGGATCTGGCTCTTCCTGCCACTCTTCTCCCTGGTGGAAGCGGTGTTCCCGGTGACCTGGGCCATGGTGGGCGACCTCTACGGGCGCCGTCACTTCGCCAAGGTGCGCGGCAACATGGGTTTCTTCTACCAATGGGGCGGACTGTTCGGACCCGCCCTGGCCGGCGCCATCTTCGACGCCACCCAGAGCTACAAGCCCGCGCTCCTGGGCATCGTCGGCCTGTACGTGGTCTCGGCCGGCCTCTACCTGTGCCTCAGCAAGCCGTGGCTGGCGCGCGTGAACGCCGTCCAGGCGAACTCGTGAACCTGGATTCCGGCTTCCACAGGTTTGTCAAGACTCGCAACGCGACCACGTAACAGGACGTCATTCCCGCGGAACAGGCTGTGTCAAAACTCTGCTCAGACACGAAATGGCACCAACCCCCCAATACGTCATTCCCGCGGAAGCGGGAATCCAGGGGTTGGGAGGGGCCAAACGGCCGTATTCCCCGCCGCACCACCCCTGGATTCCCGCTTCCGCGGGAATGACGGTTCGGGGTGTCCGTGCCATTCCGTGGTCGTCTGGGGTTTTGACACGGCTTGGGAAGCGGGAATACAGGCGGGGTGAGGCGGGGAACGGCGTGTTTTCCTTCACCCGCCCAGCGAGATGGCGGCAGTCCCCGCGATGACGCAGATGGCGCCGACCGCGGTCCTGAGGCTCACCTGCTCCAGGTCCCTCAGGAAGATCACGGTTCCCAGCAGCACCCACAGCGGGCTGATGCCCACCAGCGGCGAAACCGTGACGACGCTGCCCACGCCCAGGGCGGTGATTACCAGCAGGATGCCGCAGGTCTCGGCGGCGCCGGCGGCGAAGAACGGGAGCATGGCGCGGCGGTCCCACACGAGCGGCTCACGGCTGAACGGCATGTAAGCGAGGAAGCAGACCAGGGAGACGATGCCCACCAGCGCGGCGAAGAACAGCGGCTCGTGGGAGATGGCCAAGGCGTAGCGGCGCATGGGGTGGACGATGCCCGCCAGCAGCGCGGCGGTGAGCGGGAACAGGAACTCCCACCAACGGAACGAACGCACCTCGGCCGCGGGCTTCCAGGTGATCAGCACGATGCCGCAGACCACCGACACCACGCCGGCCAGCACCAGGACCGTGGCGCTCTCGCCCAGCACCGTGATGGCCACGAACACGCCGAACATGGGATGCGTCGAGCGGATCGGGCCGCTGCGCGAGGCGCCGACCCGGTGCACGCCGGTGTAGGTGCACAGCCGGATGATGGGCTGGAGCATGCCGGCGATGATGAAGACGTAGACCGCCACCGTGTCCACCGGAGGGATACCGCCGGTGAAGAAGACCGCGGTCCAGAGGCTCACCGTGTGCACGATGAGCGAGATCAGCGTGACCGTCTTGGGCGTGGAGTACTGCATGCCCCGGCGCGAGGTGACGAGCACGCACGCATAGGAGAGCGAGGCGCACAGGGCGATGACCTGGGCGGGGATGGCCATGGGACGATTTTCTGGCGCCGGCGCGTTACGGCGAACCCGGGAACCGGCCGCGCATCAATCGGGAAGCGGCAACCGCGGCATGCGCAGCTCGGGGGCGGTGCCGCCCTCGGCACACACGGCCTCGATGGCCGCCAGATCGGCCTCCACGTCCGCCATGAATCGGGTCATGTCCACGCCGAGGCACACCGGCCGGTAGGGCTCGAGCTTGCGGATGGCCGAGCGCAGCAGCTTGACGGCCCCCTGGGGCACCTCCTGCTCCCACTTGAAGTAGCCCGCGGCCACCTGGATAATGCCTTGGTAGAACTCGCGCTCGGGACCGTGGTCCTCGAGCCAGATCTGTTCCAGGGTTTCGTGAGCCTCGTAGTAGAGCCCGCGGTTGAACTCGTCGATGGCGGCGAGAAAGCGTGGGTCGTGTTCCATGACGTAAAGGCGACCTCCCATCCAGGTAAACCCGATGAACACCGGTGCGCTCGAATTCTCAATTCCTACCCCATATCCCCCTCCCGGCAAAGCCCCTGCCGGCGGGGGCTCCGGTATGACGCAGTGACGCCCCGACTCGCCCTGACCATCGACACGCTCACCCACGGTCCCTTCGGGCTCGGCCGGAGCGACGGCAAGGTCGTGCTCGTGCCGCTGACCGTGCCCGGGGACCGGGTGGAGGCGGACGTGGTGGAGGAGCGCCAGCGCTACTCCGTGGCCCGGCTGGCGTCGGTCGTGGAACCGTCTCCGGCGCGCCGGGAGGCGCCCTGCCCCTACACCGGCGCCTGCGGCGGGTGCTCGTGGCAGGAGGCGGTCTACGAGACACAGCTTCAGGCCAAGCAGCGGAACGTCGCGGATGCGCTGGCGCGGGTCGGCAGCCTCACCGGATTCGAGCTCCTTCCCATGCTGCCCGCGTCCCGCGAGTTCCATTACCGGCGCCGCATCTTGCTGCACGTGGACGGCGAGCGGAGGATCGGGTTCCACCGGGCGTTCTCCCGGGAGATCGTGGAGGTGCGCCACTGCCACATCGCCGAAGCCGATGCGGACGGCGGCATCGAGCTCGCCGCCCGATGGGTGGAGCATCTGGCCACGCCGGTGTCGGAGGTGGAGATACTGAGCGCCGATCGGCCGGGGCAGGTCATCCTCTCGGCCCGAAGCCGGCATGCGTACCAGAGCGCCGACGGCGACGCGTGCGCCGGGTTGGTCGGCGACCCGGTGGCGGGAATCGTGATGGCGGGACCCGGCTGGCGCCGGCGTTGGGGCGAGACCGCGCTTTCCTGCGTCGTGGACGGCGATCTGCGGCTGACTCACGACGCGGGCACCTTCAGCCAGGTCAACCCGGAGGGAAACCGCCGGCTGGTGGACGAGGTGATGGCCTTGGCAGGCTTCGCCGCGGAGGATGACGTGCTGGAGCTGTACGCGGGCGCCGGCAACCTCACCCTGCCCGCCGCCCGGCGGGCCAGGCGGGTGACGGCCGTGGAAGCGGACGCACGGCTGGTGCGCACCGGCCGGCGCAATGCAGCCGACAACGACCTCGGCAACGTCCGCTGGTGGCGCCGCGACGTCCTGGCCGCCGTGGACGAGTTCAACCGCCAGAAGCGCCGCTTCAGCGCCATCGTCCTCAATCCGCCCCGCGCCGGGGCCAAGCGGACCGCTCCCGGACTCGCGACGCTTGGAGCCGAGAAGATACTCTACGTCTCGTGCGACCCAGCGACACTGGCGCGGGACCTGCGTCAGCTCGCGGCCCGCGGCTACGCGTTGCGGCGCGTCCGCCCGGTGGATCTTTTCCCGCAAACGTTTCACGTGGAAACGATCGCCGAACTGGTGCTGGAGTAGCAGCCTCACAGCGCCTCTCAACACCCAAGAATACGGCAAGTTACGGTTGTTTTGCTGCGTTGTTACTTGAAATGCGGCCGGTCCCGCGAAAACTGCCGGCCGGCCGCGGCCGACCCTTGAGTCAAGGGCGCCCGCTGGTGTAGACTGCGTGCTGGGAGGAAGCAATGACCCAGCCGAAGAAACGGGTAACTCCGAAGGTCACCATCATCGACAGCAACGGCGCCAGTCAGACCATCAACTACCTGCTTGAGGACCGTGACGAGCTGGAGTGGCTGATGGCCGTTGGCCGCAACAAGAACGGCGACATCTTCTTTTACGACACCGGTGGCGACATTCTGCACGATCTCGGCGCCCTGGAGTACGTAAAGGAGCGGATTCTCAGGGACTACTTCGGCGAGATGGACGAGTAGGCACGCCTCGCGCGGACGCGCGTCCGGTTTCAACGGGCCGTGTCGGCGAACGCTTCGCGAGCATCCAGAAGAAGACCGCGGCCGCGGCGATCATGGCCGCGCTGAGATACTGCCCGCGCGACAAGCCCCACGTGAGCCCCAGGTGGGCGTCGGGCTCGCGCACGAACTCCACCAGGAAGCGGGCGATGCCGTAGCCGCCGACGAACGCCCAGGTGACGGTGCCCGGCGCCCGCGTCCGTGTACCCAGCCACAGCAGCACCCCCAGCAGCACCGGGCCCTCGAGGAACGCCTCGTAGAGCTGGGAGGGATGGCGCGGCAGCGGCCCGCCGCCCGGGAACACCATGCCCCACGGCGCCTCCGTCGTGCGCCCGTACAGTTCGCCGTTGATGAAGTTCCCCAACCGGCCGAGACCCAAACCCAGAGGCGCGGCCGCGAAGATGCAGTCGGAGCCGGCATAGAACGGTATCCCCTGCTGCCGCACGTACCACCAGCCCGCCAGCGCGGCCCCCAGCATGCCGCCGTGAAACGACATGCCTCCCTCCCACACCGCGAAAATCTGCGCCGGGTGCGCCAGGTAGTACGGGAGGTTGTAGAAAACCACGTAGCCCAACCGCCCGCCCAGCACGACCCCGATGGCCACGTAGCTGAGGAGTTCCACCAGCTTCTCCCCGCCCAAGGCGAGACCGCGCTTGCGCGCCAGCCACGCGGCGATGAAGTAGCCCCCGACGAAGCCGAAGAGGTACATCAGCCCGTACCACCGGACCTCAAGCGGGCCTACCTGAAAGGCCACGGGATCAATGCTGGGGAAGGTCCACATGGGCCGTCGTTACCGGAGCGAAAGAGTCTCCCCTAGCCGTCCAGACCGCCGCGGCCGCGCCGGCGCCGAAACGCCAGATAGATCCCGATCACCAGGACGACGGCGCCGGCAAGGTACGCCGAATCGTAGCTGCCCGGCGGCTCCGTTTTCGCCACGCCGCCCGCCGGAACGGCGGCTCGCGGCGCCGCGCCGTTGCCCAGGAGCGCCGCCATCAGCTCACGCACGTCGTCCTTGTACCAGGGCTTGAAACCGATGCTCTTGCCGAGGACCTCGCCGCCGCGGCCGATGAGAACCGTTTCCGGCAGCCGCATGACGCCGTACTGCCCGGCGATCTCGCTGCGCGGGTCCAGCAACATGGGATAGGTGAGCTTCTGCTCTTCGGCGAACGCCGTCACCTCCTCGGCCGTTTCCATGAAGTTCATGGCGACGACTTCAAGGCCCTGGCGCCGGAACTCCTGGTAGAGCCGCTCCATGTCCGGCATCTCGAGCCGGCACGGCGGACACCACGTGGCCCAGAAGTTGAGCAGCACCACCTTGCCGCGGTAGTCCTCCGAGGCGACCTTGTTCCCGGCCGCGTCCGTCGTCGTGAAGGCCGGGGCTTCCTCGAACGCCTCCGGGACAAGGAAGCCGAGCTTGCGCAGGTCTTCTCCGTCAACCGCGCTCCAAGCCGGTGCGCACAGAACGATCACGAGCACCGCCAGGACCAATGACGAACAGCGAGCACCTCGTGTCCCTGGCGTTCGCCCTGACCGTCGTGCGCCCATCTCAACGAACCTCCGCGTTCGCCACGCTGTCCCGGGCGTTGGCCGCCTCGTCCTCGGAGATGAGCCGGCGCGCCACCAGCACCAGGATCGGGATCACGTACATGTGGCCGCTGACCCACATGATGCCGCCGCCGAGCCCCTGGTCCTGGATCGGGCTCAACGCCGCAAGGCCGGGGACGGCGGCGTAGAACGGATAGAGGATGCGCTCGGGCACGGCGATGGACATGCCCAGGAGGGTGTTTTGAAGCGTCGCCGCCAGGAGGTAGACCACCCTTGTCCCGAGCGGCCGCGCCGGGCGGTAGAGGGGCGCCGCGTTGAGGATGGGCCACCAGAAAAGCACCGCGGTGGCGAAGAACAGCCAGTGCTCCAGGTCATGCACCCACCAGTAGCGCAACGCCGCCTGGTACAGCGCCGGATGGTGCCACCCCCACAGGTTGACCACGTACAGGGTCCAGGCCACCGGCATCGACGTGAGGGCGGTCAGCACGGACCGCCCCGCGCGGCCGTCGCGAAACAGCCCGGCGAAGCTCTCCCGAAGCCTTCCGGAGAGACCCCACAACACCACCGGGAAGGGGTTGGCGAGAAGAATGCCCAGCGGCGCGATCATCAGCAGCAGGATGTGCTGCACCATGTGCATGCTGAGGCGCTCGGCCGCGAGACGGTCCACCGGCGACACCAGCGCCACCACGAGCGCGGCGATGCCGCCCAGGTAGAGCACGAGGCCGGTCACGGTGGCGGCGCCCTCCGCCTGCCCCCGCAGCCGCACCCAGCCGGTGAGATAGATGCCCGCCGCCAAGGCCAGCACCATCACGATGTCCAGGCGCAGGCCCGAGGGCATCATGCCGAACAGCAGCATCAGCGCGTCGAACGGCAGCGGTTCGTCGGCTCCGTGGCCTCCGTGCGCCAGCAGGATCCGCGGCCACGAGAGCGTTGACAGCACCGCGGCGGCAGCCGCCACGCGTGCCAGGCGCCCCCTGCCCCGGGTACCCCTGCGGGACTCTGCACCGGCGTGCGGCCGCGCACATATCACCCGCTCCGTCACGAAACCCTCCACAAGAGCAGGCACCAGGACGGCAGCAGCGCCACGCTCCCGAGCAACCAGTACAGCACGCGCGGCGCCCACGCCGCCCGCGCCTTGAGCCAGCGCACGCAGAACTCGGTGGCGATGACGCCGATCAGCGCCGCCGCCGAGGACAGGGCCAGGAAGGCCTTGAGACCCTTGTCCGGATTCTCCCCGGAGAGGCCGTCCAGCAGGCCGGTGAGCGCGATCAGCCACGCCGGCGCCATGGCCGCGAGCCCCACCATCCAGAGAAACTCGGGCCTTCCGAGGCGTTCGCGAAAATATACGGCCGCCGCCGCACCCACGAGCACGCCGAGTATGCCCACCCAGATCGACAGCGTCACCGCCGCACCCGCGATCCGGTCTTCCGGAACATCGCCCATCTCCCGGCCCCGCCGGCATCTCGATCCGGCGGAACTGTCGGAAAACCCGTTAAAGGAGCCGGCCGACGGGCAGTAGCCAAACAACGTTCCATGCTTTCAATATGCACAGGATTTTGCTTCACGGGCAAGGCGCGCTTGCCCGTGAAGCGACTCTGTGCGTATGAGAGATCAGCGAGGCAGTGATGCGATTCTCCGTGACATCCCTGTTCGACCTGGGCGAGCTTCCCGCCGACGTCCGGCGGTCTCTGGGACTGGTGTACGCCTCGAGCCTGCTGGTGATCATGGGCGTGAACATCGTCCAGCAGGTTCTCCCGGTCATGCTGGACCCGTTCGGCATCACCGACGCCGAGGTCGGGCTCGTCATCGCGGTCTACACCGCCCCCGCCATCGTGCTGGCGCCGCTTCTCGGGGTCGCCGCCGACCGCTACGGCAGGCGTCCGCTGCTGCTGGGCGGGCTGCTGCTTTTCGGCGGGGCCGGCACCGCGGTGGCGTTCGCGCCGAGCTTCGGGTGGGTGCTGGCGCTGCGTACCCTCCAGGGCGTCGGCTTCAGCGCGGTGATTCCCCTCACTATCGTGCTCATCGGCGACTTGCTGGAAGGCCACCGGGAGGTGTCCGGCCAAGGGCTGAAGGTCTTCATCGACCGGGTGGGCGAAGTGGTGCTGCCGCCCCTGGGCGGCGCGCTGGCGCTCGTGGGATGGCGCTGGCCCTTCCTCACCTACGCCGCCGCCATCCCCCTGGGGCTGCTTGCCTGGGCGTGGATGCCGGAGACCCGCGGCAAGGCGCCGGCGTCCACGGGCCAGTATCTCAGGGACGTGGCTCGCGTGGTGCGCAACCCGCGCCTGCTGCTGGCCTTCGCCGCCGGTTTCCTGCGTTTTTTCCTGGACTACGCCTTCTTCACCTACCTGCCGCTGTACCTGGTGCGCGCCCACGGTTTCTCCACAGCCGGCGCGGGCCTGCTGCGCTCCTTCCATGCCGTGGGCGCCATGGTGACGTCGAGCCAGGCCGGGCGCCTCGCGGGTGCATGGGACAAGGGACGGCTGGTGCTGGGCGCCTTCGTGGTGAGCGGCCTCGCGCTGCTGGCCGTCTCCTTCGCTTCCGGCACCGGCACCCTGGTCCCGGTGCTGGTGTTCTACGGGCTCGCCAACGGCATCATCTCGCCCATGCAGAAGAGCCTGCTCACGCAGAACGCGCCGCTGGAGCTGCGCGGCGGCGTCATCTCCCTCGACCGCCTGAGCCAGCAGGTCGCCAAGACCGCCGGGGTCTCCGGCATCGGCCTGCTGCTGGCGTACACGGAGATGTCCACGCTGTTCCAGGCCATGGCCATCCTGTCCTTCGTGAGCGTGGGCCTGATGGCGCCGCTGGCGTGGCGGTCGGGGGACACGCCCAAGGACCCCCTCCCCACCTCTGGATTCCCGCTTCCGCGGGAATGATGATTCGGGGGGGTAACCCCGTTGATGTTCCATCCGTGGGACTATACGATACGGAACGCGAGGAACCGCCGGGACGAGGAGGACCCATGCCGAGGTACAGACGAGACCACATCCATCTAAGAAGCCGGGACCCCGAGGCCACGGCGAAGTATTACCGCGACGTTTTCGACGCGAAGATCGTCGAGACCATCCAGACCGACGGGCGGCCCCGTGTCGACCTGGACATCGACGGCATGACCATCTGCATCGCCAGGGCGCAACCCGACCAGGACCTCCCGTCCGCGCCGGCCCGGCCTTACATCGGCCTCGACCACTTCGGGCTCCAGGTGGACGACCTGGAGGAGGCCGCCGCAGAGTTGCGGCAGCGCGGCGCCGAGTTCTTCTCCGAGCCCCGGCTGCTCCGGCCCGGCCTCAAGATCGCCTTCGTGCGCGCCCCGGACGACGTCCGGATCGAGATCGTCGAAAGAAAGAACAACGCCACGTAGGGGCGGCCGCCCCTACGTGGCGAGTGAATCGTGCACGGCGCACGCGGGCCTATGCGTCGGCTTCGCGGTACTCGGCGCCGTCGATGGGCAACTCGGTGCCGAGCCCCTTCTCCATCGCGCGCTCGTAGAGCAACCGGCCGATGACCTGGTCGCCCACGCCCCAGAACGCGTTGTTCTTGTAGAAGCTGATCTGCTCCTCCAACGTGCGGCCGGGCACTTGTCCGGCGAGCACCTCGCCCAGGTCCCACACGTCGTCCCAGGTGATGACGCCCTGCTGCACCGGATCCCACAGCACCCCGGGCTCGTCCAGGATCTCCTGGCGCTTGGAGTTGCACACGATGATGTCGCAGCGCTGGAGCGTCTTGTCGTCCACCTCGCGCCGCTTCTGCTGGATGAAGCCGCCGCGCATGAGGCCGATGTTGCTGGAGACGATGGAGCACAGGTGCACGCCCGGCTCCAGCCAGTCGCCGTCGAAGGTGGGTACGTTGGAATTGGTCACCGACAGCAGGATGTCCACGCCCTGGACCGCTTCGCGGTTGGTGGCCACCGGGCGCACCTCCATGTCCAGCAGCTCGGTCATCTTGGCGGCGAACCTGGTGCGGTTCTCCGGATTGGGGCTGTAGACCCGTGCCTCCTCGATGCCGGGCACCACCGCCTTGGTGGCGAGCAACTGGCACTCCGCCTGGGCCCGGGAGCCCAGCACGCCCACAACCTTGGAGCTCTGGCGCGCCAAGTGCTTGATGCCCACGGCCGTGGAGCAGGCGGTCTGAACGTTGACCACGTTGTTGGCCTCGGGCAACTCCGCGACCCGCACCTCGCCCACCGTGATGCACTTCAGTTCGGCGTTGTCGCCGTCGAACATCACCCGCACCGGACGGCCGCGGGTCTGGTAGGTCTGGATGCCGTTGTCGTGGATCATGACGTGCTCGCAGTGGGTCAGGATTCCCGTCACCCCCGCGGAGCTGGGCGCTCCCTGGTGCACCGTGACCCGGGCGTTGGCCACCGAGTGGACGCGGCGCCTGAGCGCGCCCAGCTCGCGGTTCTTCGCCCAGTCCAGGTAGCCCCGCTCCATGGCCTCCACCGCCTCCTTCATGGTGATGAGCCCGCTCATGTCTTCCGGACCCAACAACAAGACCGATGCCATGACTGCCTCCTTATTGCCCCGCTAGTGTCGCCGATCTTCGCTTCATCAAGAGATAAAGCCTTCCCTCGCTCTGCATGTAACCCGCCTGGGCTCCCACCGCGGCGCCCGTGCCGAAGTAAAGGTCCGCGCGCCCGGGGCCGCGGATGGCCGTGCCGGCATCCTGATTGACGACGAAACGCCGCACCGGACGCCAACCCGCGAGGGCGCCGCTTTCGTCCACCACGGGCGTGCGCGTCTCGACGTACAGCAGCGCGCCCTTGGGGTAGACCGCGGGATCGGTGGCCACCGAGCGTCCGGCGGTCAGCGGCACTCCCAGGCTCCCAAGCGGACCCTCCTCCCCCAACCGGAAGAAAATGTAGCGCTCGTTGCGCGCGAACAGCGCCTCGCGTTCCGCCGGGAATTCCGCAAGCCAGGCGCGAATGCGCTGCATGGACATGGACTCCCGGTCGACCTTGCCCTCCTCGATCAGCACCCTGCCGATGCTGGTGTACGGCCTGCCGTTGGAGGCGGCGAAGTTGAGCGGCAGCTTGCGCCCGTCGGTCATGCGCAGGAGCCCGGAGCCCTGGATGTGCAGGAAGAAACGGTCCACCGGATCGCGCAGCCACGCGATCTCCAAGCCCTTGCCTTCGAGCACCCTCAATACGTCGATCTCATGCCGCGACGGGTACGCGGCCGCGGACCTCACCGTGCCGGCCCGCGTGGCCGGCGCACCGGGTTCCCGGTACACAGGATAGCGGTATTCCTCCGTGCGAACCGCGCTCGCATCGATCACCGGCTGGTAGTAGCCGGTGAACAGGACCGACTCCACCCCACTCCCCACAGGGGCCGGAAAGAAGTCGAACCGCTCCGCCACCTTGTCTACCCAGGACGAATCCGCTTCCGCCGTCCCGTCGAGGATTTCGAGGAACTCGGCCAGCGACCCGCGCACATCCTCCGCCGTCACCGGTCGGGGCCATGCCCCCGGCCACGAGTCCGCGGGCGCCGCATCGAGAAACCGAACGCTCTGTGTCACGGCGCTTCGCAGGGACCGCGAGTCCAGGTCGTCGCTGATCGCCTCCAGCACCACGGGTGCGGGGCCCCTTTGTACCGGCCCGCAGCCCCCGAGCAGCAGAAGAACGGCGGACAACACCGAAAACACGCAGGCGCCGGACGGACCCGCTGCCCCGCGAACCCACACCGCGCGCCTACACCGCCGTGTCACCTGCCTCGTCCGAGCGCTCGCGCGCATGAATCGCGGTATCGCCTTCCGGGGAACTAGTCTCGGATGTCCTGGGTGAACCACTCCGTGGGCAGCTCCCGGCCCATCCCCTTCTCTTTGGCCATCTGGTAGACGCGGCCGGCGCAGGCGGCGAACTGGAGCCCCTGGGTGCCCGCGTTGATGAAGAAGGTGGTCTGGTCGTTATTCGTCCGGCCCGGCTGCCGGCCGAGCTTCACGTCCATGAAATAGTGGAAGTAGTCCCCGGTGTAGTTGTCCTGCACCGGGTTCGGGATGCGCGCGATCTCCTCGGGCTGCCCGGCCACGTAGCCCACGTTGCCGTGTAGCCGCACCATGCCCTCGTCCGTCGTCACCACCGTGTTGCGCCCGAGCTTGACGGATACGCCGCAGACCTCCACGACCCGGGGGCCGATCTCGCAGGCGCGCACGCAGGTGACATGGGCGCCGCGCTTGAGCCACTCGGGGTTGTCGAACACCACCCGCGTGGAATCCGTGCACGCGGAGATGATGTCCGCCCCGCGCACCACGTCCTCGGGCCGGTCCATGGCCGTGACCTTGAGCCCGAGCATCTCGCTCATCTTGCCCGCGTACCGCTCCCGGTTGGCCTTGGTGGGGCTGTAGACCCGCACCTCCTCGAGCTTCCGCACCTCGTTGAACGCCATGAGATAGGTCTCGGCCATGCCGCCGGAGCCGAACATGCCCACCACCGAGGCGTCCTCGCGCGCCAGCAGCTTCGCGCCCAGGCCGGCGCACCCGCCCACGCGCATGTGCTGCAGCACGCCGTCATTGACAATGGCCAGGGGCTCGCCGTTGGCCACGCTGAAGACCATGATGAGCCCGCAGTAGTTGCCCGGCTCCATGCAGTACTTCTCCTCGGTGTCGCCGCCGGGCCAGTGCACGATGTCGGACTTCATCCGGATGGCGAACGTGCCGATGGTGCGGCTCGCGCCCTCCATGGTGCCCCAGCGGTAGTAGCCGTCGGGCCGCTCGCACGGCACCCACACGTCAAGCCGCGGGCGGTAGACCGCGTCGTTGCGCGCAAGGTCCTCGTAACCCGTCTCCAGCGCCTCGAGACAGGCCTTCATGTCCATCAGCTCTTCGACTTCCTGGTTGTTGATGAGCAGCATGCGGTGTTCCTTTCGGTCAATGGATCTCGTCAAAGCATACTTCCTATACGATGGAACCCTTGTTGAAAAGCCACTCCCGCATTCCAGGCTCCCCTCCTCCGTCGTTCCCGCGAAACAGGCTGTGTCAAAACTCCGCTTGGAAGCAAATCGACACCACCCCGGAACGTCATTCCCGCGGAATGCTTGCCCTCGACCCCGATCGGGAGCGGGAATCCAGGGGCGGTGGAGGGGTATCCGCGCAGTTGATGATCACGGGTGCGGCCTGTATGCTCTCAGGCCGACGCCGATTCGGGGCGGAGACCCGGAGCAGGATGCCATGGACGCCGACATCATCGCGAAGCAGCGGAACGTCATGAAGGAACAGAGCCTCGACGCCCTGGTGGCCAGCTCCCCCGAGAACCTCGCATACACCACGGGGTTCGTGGTGCCCTCGCAGCTCCTCATGCGCTGGCGCCACGCCATGTGCCTCGTGGACCGGTCGGGACGCACGACCATGGTGGCCATCGACATGGAGGAGAGCACGGTCAAGGCCCACGCCACCTTCGACGACATCCGGGTGTACCGGGAGTTCACCGACGATCCCATGCGCGAGGTGGCCGCCGCCCTGGACGCGCGCGGCCTCGCCGGAGCCCGGGTGGGCGTGGAGATGGAGTATCTCCCCGCCGGCGACTTCGCCACCCTGCGCGGGCTGCTGCCCAAGGCCGACTTCGTGGCCGCGGACGGCATCTTCGGGAAGCTGCGTCAGGTCAAGACCGCGCGCGAAATCGACCTTTTGCGCCGCCTGAGCCGGATCACGGACTCGGCCATCGGCGGTACCCTGGCCCACGCGCGGCCGGGCATGACCGAGATGGAGATGGCGGGCGAGCTGACCGGACGGATCTTCGCAGGCGGCGCGGAACACTTCAAGCTCATGATCATCGCCTCGGGCGAGCGCAGCCAGTTCCCCAACGTGGGTCCCACCGACCGGGCGCTCCGGCAAGGTGACCTGATCCGCATGGAGATCTTCGGCGTCCTGGACGGCTACCATGCCGGCGTATGCCGGACCGCGGTGGTGGGCGAACCCACCGAGGAGCAGGCGCGCATCTGGGACAACCTGGTGGAGTGCAAGTACCTGGTCATGGACCTGATCAAGCCCGGCGCCCACGCCCGGGAGGTCTACCGCCGCTTCCTCGACAAGTTCGACGAGCTGGGCCTGGAGCCCATCAGCTTCGTGGGGCACGGCATCGGCGTGTTCCTGCACGAGGAGCCCTACCTCGGGCGCTACGGCGAGGAAGTGCTGGAGGAAGGCATGGTGGTGGCCATCGAGCCGCTAGTGTACATCCCCGGCCGCATGGGTCTCCAGAACAAGGACATGCTGCTCGTGACCCGGGACGGCTGCGAGCTGCTCTCGGACGCCACCGACACGGACAAGCTCATTCGCATCGGCTGACGGAGCCAAGATGAAGATCCAGGACATCGAGACCATTCCCGTCCGGCTGCCCACGCGGCGGGCGCACCAGTGGGCCAATCTCAAGACCCCCATCGGCGTCTACCTGGTGGTGAAGGTCGTGACCGACGAGGGCTTGACCGGTTTGGGCGAGGCTCCGGCCCTCAAGGACTGGGGCGGCGACCACATGCGCTACTACGGCGAGACCCCCACCTCGGTGGCGGCGGTGATCCACGACATCCTGTCCCCCACCCTCGTGGGCGAGGACCCGCGCCGCATCGAGTGGCTCCACACGCTCATGGACCAGGCGGTCAAGGGGTACCCCTACTCCAAGGCGGCCATCGACATGGCGCTCTACGACGTAGTGGGAAAGGCGGCCGGGTTGCCGGCCTACCAACTCCTGGGCGGGCTCTACCGCGAGTCCGTGCCCATCTCCCACAGCATCGGTCTCATGGGCATGGACGAGGCGGTGGCGGAGGTGCGGCGGGTGCAGGAGGAAGGGATCAAGACCATCAAGCTCAAGGGCGGGGTGGAGCCCGGGCGCGATGTCGAGCTGCTGCGGCGCGTGCGCGAAGCCCTGGGACCGGACATGAACCTCACCGTGGACGCCAACAACGGCTATAAGTCCGCCAAGGAAGCGGTGCGGACCACCAAGGCCATGGAGCCCTACGACATCCTCTACATGGAGCAGCCCGTGGAGGGGCTCGACGCCATGGCCGAGGTCACCCGGCGCGTGGACACGCCGGTCATGGCCGACGAGAGCGCCTGGACCACCTGGGACATTCTGGAGATCATCGAGAAGAAAGCCGCGGACATCATCTCCATCTACACCACCAAGCCCGGCGGCCTGCTCAAGGCCAAGAAGGTCGCGGCCATCGCCGAGGCCGCGGGGTTCCCGTGCAACGTCAACGGCTCGGTGGAAATGGGCGTGGGCAACGCCGCCAACGTCCACCTAGCCGCCTCCACCGCCGCCGCGAATCTGGGCTGCGTGATCCCCGTCACCACCCCCGACGCGGAGTCCACCGGGCGCATCGCCGGCATCTACTACAAGGACGACATCGTCACCGAGCCCTTCGAATTCGTCGACGGCGCCGTCAAGGTGCCGCAGGGGCCCGGGCTGGGCGTGGAGCTGGACGAGGAGAAGGTGGAGCGGTACCGGTTGGACAAGTGACGGGGGACTCCGTCCCTAGGATGGCAATCAAGCCCTTAACCGTCCTTGATGTGAAAATAAACAATTGCCCAAATAAATCTGCAGGTTACAAACTCAACGTCTCATCTCCCGTCATTCCCGCGGAAGCTTGCCCTCGACCCCGATCGGGGGCGGGAATCCAGGCGGGGTGTGGCCGGGGCAATGGAGCCGCCACACCACCACCGCTGGATTCCCGCTTCCGCGGGAATGACGTATTCCTAACGTCTCCGCGTAGCAAGTTTCGACACAGCCTGTTTCGCGGGAGGACGTTTCGAGGCGACGGATTCACCATGAGCATCACGAAGATAGCCGTCCTCGGCGCGGGCAACGGCGGATGCGCCACCGCGGCAGACCTCGCCATCCGGGGCTTCGAGACGCGGCTCTACTCCCGTTCGGAGAAGACCCTGGCGCCGCTGTTGCAGCGCGGCGGCATTGAACTGGTGGAGGGCGGCCAGGAGAGCTTCGGACGGCCACACCGCATGACGACGGCGCTGGAAGAGGCCGTCGTCGGCGCGGACCTCGTCATAATCGCCGCCCCGGCCGTGGCCCACGCGTTCATGGCCCGATCCCTGGCCCCACTCGTGACCGAGGAACAGATCGTCCACCTGAATCCTGGGCAGACCGGGGGCAGCCTGCACTTCGTGCACGAACTGCGGCGCGCGGGCTGCCGGGTGCCCGTCCGCTGCTGCGAGACCGTCACGCTGACCTGCATCTGCCGCATGGCCGGAGCGGCCCGGGTGGAAGTCTACCGCCGCACCGCCAACCTCGGCTGCGCGGCCTTCCCCGCCGCCCATGGGCCGGAGATCCTGCCGGACATGGCCGCGGTGTTCCCCAACGTCGTGCCCGCGGAAAACGTGCTGGACACAGGCCTCTCTAACATCAACGCCATCATGCACCCCGCGGGCATGGTCGGAAACGCTGGTTGGATCGAGCAACACGCCGGCGCGATGCTCTTCTACCGCGAGGCCCTGTCGCCCTCGGTGGCGCGCATGATCGAGGGAGTGGACCAGGAACGGCTGGCCATCGTGCGCGCGCTCGGACTTCGGCCCCGCTCCTTCGTGGAGATCTTCCACGCCGCCGGCCTCACCTCCGACACTGCCCTCGCAAGCGGCGACGTCTACCAGGCCACGCAGGAGAGCGAGCCCAACAAAACCATCGTGGCACCCACCACCCACGACCACCGCTACGTGCACGAGGACGTGGGCTACGGCCTCGTGCCCATGGCCGAGCTGGCCGCCCTGCTGGAGGTGGAAACTCCCGTCATCGACGCGCTCATCACCCTGGCCTCGGAGATGAACCGCACCGACTACCGCCGCGACGGCCTTACCCTGGCCGACATGGGGTTGGAGGGTGCAGACCGAGCCGCCCTCCATGGCATCCTCCAAACCGGTTTTCCATAGGCTGACGCCATGGGATGAGCCCCGCACAGGCTGGTTCGGAAGCGTAATCCGGCATCGACCCGCCGGAACATGTCGAGTTACGCGTTTGGTTTACCCGGCCTACGCCCTACGGCTCTCCGCACCTTCTGCGGCGTAGGCACATGGCTGCTCCATGCCGTCACTCCTCATCAAGAGCGTCGATGCGCCGTATGAGGTTGGGGTTGCCGCCGAGACCAGGACGTTGCAGTCGACGACAACATTCATGCCTTGCGGTTGCGGCGCTCTCGGCGAGAGTCGGCGATGTCGGCGATGGTGTCCGCCATGATCTCCTCCTCGGTGCGCCCGACGTCTTCGGACGACTGTGCCGCGGCCGAGAAACCGGCGGCGATACGATCCGCAGCCTTGTGCCGGTCCACCACATCCATCGGTCGAAACAGGATGCCGTCTCCCACAACGGTGGCCTCCATGATGTCACCCTCACGAAGGTTGATCCTTTTGCGCAGCTTGACGGGTATTGTGACCTGGAACCTTGGTTTGACGGTGACCAGAGACATGGTAAACCTCTCAGAAAATCATATTTTTGTTTTTTCTAACAATTGAAGTCATAGCGGTCAAGTCGAAGCAGCCATCATGCCCCTCCACTAGGCCGCCTTTGCCTTTTATTCCCTTCCCCTTTGTTCTAATCTGGCCGCCATGCACGCAGGCTTGTGTTTCGACGGTTTCTACTCGATCCAGGAGATGATCGAGTTGGCGCAACTGGCGGACGAGATCGGCATGGACTCCATCTGGATGTCCGACCACATCTGCTTCCGGGACTCCATCGCGTCGGCCATGGCGTTCCTCGCCCGGACTCCCCGCATCAAGGTGAACCCGGCGCCGCTGAGTCCCTACTCGCGCCATCCCATGGTCACGGCCATGGCGCTGGCGACCATGGAGGAGTTCGCTCCGGGGCGAGTGGCGGCGACCGCGGGCACGGCCAATCCCACGGCCCTCCGGGAGATCGGCATCGAGGCCGAGCGGATGCTCAGGACCATGCGCGAGTACATGACGCTGCTGCGCGCGCTCCTGGGGGGCGAGACGGTACGGTTCGAGGGGGAAATGTTCACCATCAACGGGGCGAGCATGGGGCTCACGCCCGGGACCGATATCCCCATCTACATGACGGCGGTAAGGCCCGGCATGCTGCGCCTCGCGGGCGAGACGGCCGACGGCGCGCTGCTGTCCGCCGGCTGCACTCCGGCGTACATCCGGCGCTGCGTGGACGAGGTGGAGGCGGGCGCCGCCCGCGCCGGAAAGGCCGCCAAGGGAGAAGTCGCGGGCTTCATTGCGGCGTCGGTGTCGGACGATCCGCGGGAGGCCATGGACGCCACCAAGACGTTCCTGGCGTACATCTTCCGCAACAAGCACCACGCCGAGAACATCCACCTCGGCGGTGGCGCGGTGGACCAGGACCGGCTCGCAGACGCCATCGGCCGGCGCGCGTGGGACGAGGCCAAGGGACTCATCAGCGACGAAGTGGTGTACGCGCACTCCGTGACCGGAACGCCGGACGAATGCCGCCGGCGCCTGGACGAGTTCGTTCGAGGCGGTCTCGACCTGCCTCTACTCATGCCCTTGGGCACCCAGGAGCAGCGCAGGCGCGTTGTCGAGATCGCGCGGGACGATTAGGACTCTTATCGACTAAGTGAAATTGGTAAGTTATGGCACAAAATCTCAATGAATACCTGAAGCGTCTGGCGCGCCAAGCCGAGTCGAAGCTCCCCGACTTGACCGACATCCGGCGCAGCCTGCACCGTCACCCCGAGGCGGGCTGGACCGAGTTCCGTACCACCGGCATGGTAGTGCACCGGCTGCGCGAGCTTGGCTACCGGGTGGAGACGGGATCCGACTGCATCCAGCCGGACGCGGTGCGCGGCTGGCCCGAGGAGGCGGTGGTGCGGGAGAGCCGCGCCCAGGCGGGAGAGTTGGCACGGGGCATCGAGGTCCCGGGAGCGGTCGGCATCCTCGAGCGGGGCGAGGGTCCCACGGTGGCGCTGCGCTTCGACATGGACGCCACCGAGGTGGCCGAGTCCGACGACCCGGCGCACCCGCCGGTGGCGCAGGGGTTCGCTTCCGGGAAGTCCGCCATCATGCACGCCTGCGGCCACGACGCCCACGTGACCATCGGCCTGGGCGCGGCCGAGCTGCTTGCCGCGAACCCGGACTGGCGCGGGCGTGTGAAGCTCCTGTTCCAGCCGGCGGAGGAAGGCGGCCGCGGCGCGCATCCCATGGTGGAGGCCGGAGTCGTGGACGACGCCGACTACTTTGCCTGCCTGCACATGGGCGGGCCGACGCTGCCGTTGGGCGAGGTGGCGCTGGAGGCCACCCACTTCCTCTCGTCCGTGAAGATGGAGGCGCGGTTCCGCGGCGTGGCATCCCACGCGGGCGGCGCGCC
>JAJDXX010000168.1 GCA_022823055.1 Candidatus Binatia bacterium
GTGGTCTATAACGACAGGATTCCGCCGGAGTTCTTCGACTTCATCGTCATCGACGAGTGCCACCGGTCGATCTACAACCTCTGGCGTCAGGTCCTGGAGTACTTCGACGCCTATCTCATCGGCCTCACCGCCACGCCGGACAGCCGCACCTACGGGTTCTTCAGGAAGAACGTCGTCAGCGAATACGACCACGAGCAGGCCGTGGCCGACGGCGTCAACGTGGGCAACGAGATCTATGTCATTGACACGGAGAGGACCCGCCACGGCGGCCGGCTCAGGGCGGACCAGCAGATCGAGAAGCGCGAACGCCTGACGCGCCGGCGACGCTGGACGGTACAGGACGAGGACACCACCTACGCGGCCAACCAGCTCGACCGCAGCGTGGTGAACCCCGACCAGATCCGCACCGTCGTCGGCGCCTTCCGCGACAAGCTGCCGGAGATATTTCCCGGCCGCACGGAAGTGCCGAAGACGCTGGTCTTCGCCAAGACCGACAGCCACGCTGACGACATCATCCAGACCGTGCGCGAGGAGTTCGGCGAGGGCAACGAGTTCTGCAAGAAGATCACTTACAAGGTCGAAGAGGATCCGAGGTCGGTCCTCGCCCAGTTCCGCAACGACTACTACCCCCGCATCGCCGTGACCGTGGACATGATCGCCACGGGCACCGACGTGAAACCGCTGGAATGCCTGCTGTTCATGCGCGACGTGCGGAGCCGCAACTACTTCGAGCAAATGAAGGGCCGCGGCACCCGCACCCTCGGCCACGACGATCTCAGGAAGGTCACGCCGTCGGCCCTCACCGCCAAGACCCACTACGTGATCGTGGACGCCGTGGGAGTCACGAAGTCGCTCAAGACCGGGAGCCGGCCGCTCATCACCAAGCCTTCCGTGCCGCTCAAGGACCTTGCCATGGGCGTGATGATGGGAGCGTGCGACGAGGACACGGTGGCGTCCCTGGCCGGACGTCTCGCCCGGCTCGATCAACAGCTCGATCCTGCCGAGAAGGAACGGATCAAGGCGAAGGCCGGGGGCGCCGAACTGACGCAGATCGTCGGCGATCTCCTGGCCGCCATCGACCCGGATCGCATCGACGAGAAGGCGCGGGAGATCGAGCCCGTGTCCGAAGGCGCGAAACCGTCGCCGGTGGCTTACGCCAAGGCGCGGGAAAAGCTGGTGGGCGACGCCGCGGCCGTCTTCAACGGCGAGTTGATCGAGCTGATCGACTCCATCCGCCGTGACAAGGAACAGACCATCGACCACGAAAGCCTGGACACCGTCCTGCGCGCCGAGTGGGAGGGCGACGCCCAAGAGAACGCCAAGGCCATGGTCCAGGACTTTCGAACCTACCTGGAAACCCACCGCGACGAGATCGAAGCCCTCACGATTTTCTACAGCCAACCGCATCGCCGCCGGGAGCTGACGTTCGGCATGATCAAGGAGATCCGCGACAAGCTCAGGAGCGATCGGCCCCAACTGGCCCCGCTGCGGGTATGGCAAGCGTATGCGCTACTGGATGAATACAAGGGCGACCAACCGGCCAGCGAACTGACGGCGCTGGTCGCATTGATCCGCAGGGTGTGCGGCATCGACGCGACCCTGTCGCCCTACGCCGAGACCGTGCGCCGCAATTTCCAGAACTGGATCATGACCCACCACAGCGGCGGCGGCGAGAAGTTCAACGAAGAGCAGATGGAGTGGCTTCGCATGATCCGCGACCACATCAGCCACTCCTTCCACCTGGAACACCGCGACCTGGACATGGCGCCATTCGACGGCAAGGGCGGGTTGGGGCGGATGTACCAGTTGTTCGGCGACCGGATGGACGGCGTGATTGATGAGTTGAATGAGGCGTTGGCGGGATAAATGTCGTTGGGGGTTACACCGCAAGAAATCGTGGCGAAGGGTACCCATCCCCTCCTTGCCACGGCAGATCACTGGCAACGAGTCTTGTTGTCGGACGTCGCTCATGTCCAGAACGGCTTCGCGTTCAAATCTGCGTACTTTCACCCCGACGACGGTGTTCCGCTTGTTCGTATACGCGATATCGCTAATAAAGAAACAGAACATCGTTATTTCGGGGACTTCGATGGCCGATACCTGATAGCGAGAGGGGACATTCTTATCGGAATGGACGGCGATTTTGCCGTTTCTCGATGGAAGGGCGGCCAAGCGCTCTTAAATCAACGTGTATGTAAGATTACGTTGACGAGTGACTGGTTTGATGAACGCTTCCTCTTTCTTTGCCTACAGCCCTTTCTGAATGCAATTAACGCCGAGACTTCATCCGTCACGGTAAAGCATTTGTCTTCAAGAACCGTCGAGGAAATTCCATTGCCCCTGCCGCCGATGTCGGAGCAGCGCCGCATCGTCGCCAAGATCGAAGAACTCTTCTCGGAACTCGACAAGGGCATCGAGAGCCTGAACACGGCGCGCAGGCAGCTTGAAGTCTATCGACAGTCGGTCCTGAAGCACGCCTTCGAAGGGAAGCTCACGGCGCAATGGCGCGAAGAGAACAGGGACAAGCTAGAGACGCCCAAGGAATTGTTGGCGCGGGTGAAAAAGGTCCGTGCGGCACGCTATGAACAGCAACTTCAGGAGTGGGAAAGGGCAGTCAAGACATGGGAGGCGGAGGGCAAACACGGCAAGAGGCCTCCGAAGCCGGGCGGAGTCAGACTACAGACGGAAATGCCCTCTGATGAAGTGGAGTGGCTCCCGAGTATTCCCAAGGGTTGGTGTTTCGTGCGTCTTTGTCAGGTTGCAGAGGTTGGATCAGGCATGTCGGTCAGTGCAACGAGGAAGCTCGAAGATTCCCTAAAAGTCCCCTACTTGCGGGTGGCCAACGTCCAGCGTGGGTTTCTTGATCTAACCGAAGTCAAGCACATGACCATCGAGAGGTCACAGCTTGAAAGTCTTCAACTCAAGCAGTGGGACGTATTGTTTAACGAAGGAGGTGATAGAGACAAACTTGGTCGAGGCTGGATCTGGCGGTCGGAAATTACGCCGTGCATAACTCAAAACCATGTCTTCAGAGCGAGCCCCTATCTGGCGTCAGAATTCAACTCAAAACTTCTTTCTTTTTGGGCCAATGCGTTTGGAAGGCGGTATTTTGACAAGGCAGGCAAACAGACGACGAATCTTGCTTCGATTAACAAGACGGTTCTCAGTCAGTTCCCAGTGCCCCTGATTCCATACGCCGAGCAAGAAGAGATCTGCACGCAGATCGATCGGTCCATGATGAGCTTGGACGCACAAGAAGAGGAGATCGACCGTGCACTCGGTATGGCTGACTTGCTTCGCCAATCCATTCTGAAGAAAGCCTTCGCCGGTCAACTAGTCCCCCAAGACCCGCATGACGAGCCTACCTCCATCCTGCTGGAGAAGATCAGGCTCGATAGGGAGAAGGCTGGCAGAGGCGCTCCAACCGCCAGAAGAAAAGGAAGGCGAAGCCTGTCGAATGAGCACCGTCCCCACCGTGCCGTAAACTTGGACTAAAGTTCTGCCCGACCGAGCCGAATATTCCTTGAAAGGGGACGCGTGGGTTGGCGTTCCCGGAGGTCACGTTCGGGAGGGCGGACGGATGGCTCACGAGGTCGATCACCCCCACGACCGGTTGTTTCGCGCCGTGTTTTCCGATGCGGCGGAGGCCGGCGGGCTGTTGCGGAGCGTGCTGCCGGCGGAGGTTCGCGAACGAGTCGACTGGGGCAGTCTGAGCCTGCAAGAGGGCACGTTTCTGGACGACGCCCTGCGCGAGAGCGAGTCGGACCTCTTGTACGAGGCCGGGCTTTCCGGCGGCGACGGGCGCGTATGTGTGTATCTGCTGTTTCGAGCACCAGTCGCAGCCGGACAAGTGGATGCGGTTCCGGTTGCTCAAGTACTGCTGCCGGATCTGGGATGCGGCTTTGCGGGCGGAGCCCGGGCAGTCGGAGTTACGCCCGATCGTGCCGGTGGTGTTCTATCAGGGGAGTCGCGGCTGGCGGCACTCGACCGAGTTCGCAGAGTTGTTCCCCGAGGCGGTGCGGAGATGGCGGTGGGTGCCGCGGTTTGAGCACATGCTGGTGGACCAGACGGGTGTGGGTCCCGACGAGGTGGAGGGAGGGTTGAAGGGGCGTATTGCGCAGTTGTTGATGATGGCTGCGTATGGGCGGCACGCGGGCGCGGCGATGGAGGGGGCGGCGCGGTTGCTGGCGTCGTTGTCGTCCGGTGGCGGGGTGAACTATCTTCGTCTATTCTTGGTCTACGTGATGGCGACGCAGGATGAAGCGTCGGCGCAGGCTTTCGACGCAGCGCTGCGCAGCCATGGCCGCGAACACGGAGGAGAGATCATGTCCTATGCCCAGCAACTCCTGGAGGAAGGCGCACGACAAGGAAAAATAGAAGCGGTTGAAGGTTTTCTGAGGGTCGGGGTGTCGTGGGACGTCATCGAGTCGGCGACAGGACTGAATGAAGCCCGGTTCCACGCTCTCAAGGAGCAGTTGTCGGCGTCCGACCGGTCCGACACGCAGGGGGTGGAGTAGAGGCTATAGCGAGGCCAAGGCATGACCGCAAGATCCTGCGGCGCGTGCGGGAAAACGGCTCTCCGGCCGGCCCTCGAAGCCGGCCTGATCGAAGTGACGCTCCCCGACAAACCAACCAGCCGGACACAGCGTTATCGGCGCACGTCCCCCGGCGAAGCCCTGGCGCGACAAGCCAGGTCCAAGGACTCCCGCGCATGAACACCGCCCCCATCGTCTCCAAAGTCTGGAGCTTCTGCACCACCCTGCGTGACGACGGCGTCGGCTATGGCGACTACCTGGAACAGCTCACCTACCTGATCTTTCTCAAGATGGCGGACGAGTACGGGAAGCCGCCGCGCAATCGCGATGTGGGCATCCCGGTCGAGTACAACTGGACGAGTCTCAGGTCGAAGCGGGGCGCGGAACTGGAAAGCCACTACGTCACGTTGCTTCGCGAGCTGGGCGCCAAGACCGGCATGTTGGGGCAGATCTTCACCAAGGCCCAGAACAAGATCCAGGACCCGGCGAAGCTGTACCGCCTCATCGACATGGTAGACGCCACCGAGTGGGTCACCATGGTCGCCGACATCAAGGGTGACATCTACGAGGGCCTGTTGGAGAAGAACGCCGAGGACACGAAGTCGGGCGCGGGGCAGTATTTCACGCCGCGCGCCCTCATCCGTGCCATGGTGGAATGCGTGCGGCCCGAACCCCGCAAGCTCATCGCCGACCCTGCCTGCGGCACGGGCGGGTTCTTTCTGGCGGCCTACGACTTCCTCACCAACCCGGACAACTTCAAACTGGACCAGCAACAGAACGCGTTCCTGAAGCACGAGACCTTTCACGGCAACGAGATCGTCGCCAATACCCGGCGCCTGTGCCTGATGAACATGCTCCTCCACAACATCGGCGAGATCGACGGCGGCGCGCCCATATCGCCCAACGACGCGTTGGTGGCCGATTCGGGGCAGCGGTTCGACTACGTGTTCGCGAACCCGCCTTTCGGCAAGAAGAGCTCCATGAGCTTCACCAACGAGGAAGGCGAGCAGGAGACGGACGACCTGACCTACAACCGGCAGGATTTCTGGGCCGCCACGTCCAACAAGCAACTCAATTTCGTGCAGCACATCCGGACCATGCTCAAGACCGACGGCCGCGCCGCCGTCGTGGTGCCGGACAACGTGTTGTTCGAGGGCGGCGCCGGCGAGACCATCCGGAAGAAGCTGCTGGACAACACGGACCTGCACACGATCCTCCGGCTTCCCACCGGCGTGTTCTACGCCCAGGGGGTCAAGGCCAACGTGATCTTCTTCGACAACCGAGAAGCCAGCCCCGACCCGTGGACGAGACAGGTCTGGTACTACGACTACCGCACCAACATTCACCACACCCTCAAGAAGAAGCCCATGCGCTACGAGGACCTGTCGGATTTCGTGAAGTGCTACAATCCAAAGAACCGGCATCGGCGCAAGCCCACCTGGGATGAAAACGATGCGCCGGAAGGCTGTTGGCGCAGCTACAGCTACGACGAACTTACCGCGCGCGACAAGACCAGCCTCGACATCTTCTGGCTCAAGGACAAGAGCCTGACGGACCTCGACAACCTGCCCGAACCCGACGACCTCGCCGAGGAGATTATCGAGAACCTCGAAGCGGGGCTGAACAGCTTTCGTGAAGTGCTGGCCGGTCTACGGCACTCGGATCGTTGATACCCCGCCCGGCGTCTGTCAATGCCGCCGCCGCTGCCTTCCGTGTGTTGACAAACTGCACACATTTGGCGACGCTTGGATTGTGGAGTCTCGCTTCGACTGGAATCTGGAGAAGAACCAGGAACTCATTGAACAACGGGGTATTTCATTCGAACGCATTGTTTCGGCGATCGAGCAGGGCGATCTGGTGGAGGTCGTGGATCATCCCAATCAGCAGCGGTACCGAGGGCAGATGATCTATGTCGTGGACATCGATGGCTACCTTCACCTCGTGCCCTTCGTTACATCCGCCGACGGTTCCAGGTTTCTCAAGACGATCATCCCGAGCCGGAAGGCGACGCGGGACTACAAGAGGAGGCAATCATCGTGAAGAAACGACTGAACGCCGAAGAACGGGAGATTCTGGAGCATTTCGAGCGGGGCGAATTGGTGCGCGCTTCCGATGCCCAGCGTGAGATGGAGACGGCAAAGCAGGCGGCCCGCAATACGTTCAACAAGACCCGGAGAGTCAACCTGCGGGTCACCGAGCGCGACTTCAACCTCGCCCACGCCCGTGCGCGCGAGGAGGGTATCCCGTACCAGACGCTGTTGTCGAGCGTGATCCACAAGTACCTTTCCGGACGGCTGACCGAGAACAGGTAACAAGCGTCATCGTGCAGGATTGACTTCGGGAAGCCGGTGGCGCGTCATCTCCGGCTCCATGGCCAGCCTTTCCTTCGGCATGAACCCTCCCGCAACAGTCCTCGTCACCGGTGCCACCGGCTACATCGGCGGCAGGCTGGCTCCGCGACTCCTTGACGAAGGCCACCGCGTGCGTGTGCTCGCCCGCGACGCGGGGCGTGTGCGCTCGCGTTCCTGGGCGGAACGGGTCGAGATCATCGAGGGCGACGCGCTGGATCGCGATACACTGACGCAAGCGCTGACCGGGGTGGACTGCGCATACTACCTGATCCACAGCATGGGCAGCGGCTCGGGGTTCCACGAGGTGGACGTGGAGGCGGCGCGGCTGTTCGGGCAGGCGGCCAGGGAAGCCGGCGTCCGGCGCATCGTCTACCTGGGAGGGCTGGGAAACCCGAAGGCTGACCTGTCGCAACATCTGCGCTCCCGGCAAGATACCGGGCGGGCGCTTCGGGAAGGCGGCGTCCCGGTGACGGAATTCCGTGCGGCGGTGATCGTGGGCTCCGGCAGCATCTCCTTCGAGATGATCCGCTATCTGGTGGAACGTCTGCCGGTGATGGTGTGCCCGCGGTGGGTCTATTCGCGGGTCCAGCCCATCGCTGTGGGTGACGTGCTGGACTATTTGGCGGCGGCGCCGGCCAACGCCGCCTGCGGCGACAAGGTCATCGAGATCGGCGGCGACGGGGTCACCACCTACAAGGGGATGATGCTGGGCTACGCCCGGGCCAGGGGCCTCAGGCGCTGGCTGGTGCCGGTGCCGGTGCTGACGCCGCGCCTGTCGTCGTACTGGGTGCACTGGATCACGCCGGTCTCTGCCGGGGTGAGCGGTCCCCTCATCGAGGGGCTTCGGAACGAGGTGGTGGTGACCGACAGCCTGGCGCGGGAGCTGTTTCCGGGGATCGAGCCCCGGACCTACGCCGAGACCATCGCGGAGGTCATCGACGACCTGGAGCACGGCTGCATCGAGACCGCCTGGAGCGACGCCCACGGTGCGCCCGCGGCCCCGGATTCCTTCTCCCGCGTGGAGACCCACGAAGGAATGATCTTCGAGCGCCGCACCCGCACAGTGGCCGCGCCCGCCCGGGAGGTGTACCGGGTGTTCACCGGCATCGGCGGCGAGCGGGGGTGGTTCCACGCGGATTGGATGTGGCGGGTCCGCGGCATGGTGGACCGCTTGCTGGGCGGCGCGGGCCTGCGACGGGGACGCCGCCATCCCGACGAGTTGCGCGTCGGCGATGCGCTGGATTTCTGGCGGGTGGAGGCGCTGGAGCCGGGGCGGCTGGTGCGCCTGCGGGCGGAGATGAAGCTGCCGGGCCGCGCCTGGCTCCAGTTCCGGGTGTGGGAGACGGATGACGGCAAGACCCAACTGGAGCAGACCGCGGCGTTCCTTCCCAAGGGCCTGGGCGGCCTGCTTTACTGGTACGGGCTGTACCCGCTCCACGCGCGCATCTTCGACGGGATGGCGCGGGAGATCGCCAGGCGCGCCGAGGGAGGCAGGTAACGCCCCGGATCGTCATTCCCGCGGAACAGGCTGTGTCAAAACTCTGCTCAGACACGAAATGGCACCAACCCCCCAATACGTCATTCCCGCGGAAGCGGGAATCCAGGGGTGGTGCGGCGGGGAATACGGCCGTTTGGCCCCTCCCAAACCCTGGATTCCCGCTTCCGCGGGAATGACGGTTCGGGGTGTCCGTGCCATTCCGTGGTCGTCTGGGGTTTTGACACGGCCTGTTCCGCGGGAATGACGGAAAGATTGAAGGAATAACGGAGAGATTGAAAGAAGTGACGGAGAGACTGGAGGTTTGAATCCATGCGTTTCGGCATCGCGTTCGGCAGCTACCCCTCGGATTTGGACCGGGCTGGCGTCTGCCGCGACTTCACCGAACGTGCGCGGGTAGCCCACGCCAGCAACTACGAGGCGCTGTTCGTGGCCCAGCACTACTCTACGGGACCGGACGCGGCCATGCTCCAGTCCCTGCCGCTGCTGTCGTACTTCGCCGGTCTCACCCCCGGCATGTACCTGGGCACCGCGATCTTCCTGTTACCCATGCACCAGCCCCTGATGGTGGCGGAGTACACCGCCACCCTCGACAACCTGTGCGGCGGCAAGTTCCTGTTCGGCATCGGCCAGGGCTACCGCGACATCGAGTTCACCTCCATGGGCGTGCCCTTGCGCGAGAAGCGCCCGCGCCTGGAGGAGGGCATCGAGGTCGTGAAGCGGCTGTGGACCGAAGACGAGGTGCGGCACGAGGGCCGGTACTACCGGATCGACGGCGTCACCATCCACCCCAAGCCCTTGCGGAAGCCTCGGCCGCCGATCCTGTTGGGGGCCGACAAGGTGTCTACGGTGGAGCGGGTGCCGGAGGTGGCCGACCACTGGATCGCCAGCCGCCGCCACACCAAGACGTTCCTGCGCGAGGCCGTGCCCGCCTACAAGCGCGCCCTGGAGGCGCACGGCAGGCCCTTCGAGGGCCTCTACATCTTCCGTGACCTCTGCGTCGCCGACAGCCGCAAGGAGGCGGAGGAGCGCATCCGCCAGGGTTACGAGCGCCGCTACGAACGCTATCAGCGCTGGGGCCAGCCGGGCGAGCGCTACGACCTGCCGTTCGAGCAGTTGCAGCAGGACCGCTTGGTGCTCGGCAGCCCGGCCGAGGTGGCCGAGCAGGTGCTCTCCTACCACCAGGAGTTCGGCGCCGAGATCATGTGGTTCATGGTGGACTGGCCCGGCATGGAGTCCGCCGTCACCCTCGAAACCATCCAGCGCTTTGGCGAGGAAGTCATCCCCGAGTTGAAGCGGCTGACGCCGGAGTGTCCGCTGCCGTAAGAGCGTTCCGCTGGCGGCTCACTGGCTTGAGAAGGGCCGCTATTGCAATTTAGGGGGCCAAATTACAATAGTGCACGTGCCAATTGTCGAAGGTGCAATAGCGCATGACGAGATGGTCCACATTCGGACGCGTCGTTCCGGGAGAGATGAAGGCACCCTGGTCCGGCACCATCGTATCCGTGCAGCCGCGGATACGGCTGCTGCGTTCTCTCGACGAGCGCTCCCACAGCTATCACGGCTACGTGTTGCGGATCGACGGGACATGCGCCGGCGAGCGCGGGGAGGCCGGTATCGCAGTGGGTCGGGCGGCACATGCGAAGCACGGGTTTCGCGCCGGCATGGAGGTGAGCGGCGTGGCGGTGCCCGTGGCCAATCCGAACATCGAAACGGCGGGGTGGTACAGGGCGAGCCGGCTCAAGGTCCTCCGGGAGGCCGAAGCGGAGACGCCGGCCGGGCCGCCGTTCCATGGCGTGCCGCCGGACCTGGAAACCTACCGCGAGCGCGGGCATCGGCGGTTGGACCCGCGTACCTACGAAAGCCGGTGCGCGACGTGCATGTGGGGCTGCCGGATGCCCGTGGGCATCATTTTGGATAAATGGAACCCTTCGCGGCAGCGGTACAGGGTCGAGACTTTCTGCTATGGTCCGAAGAGTTGCCGTCTCTATCGGGCCGGGCGCGAGCGCACGGTTCCGGCGAAAGACGGGTTGTCGTACACCGAGGGCGACTGGGTCGACGAGTCGGCCACCGCGCACAGAGGGCCCGACGACTGACTGATAATTGAACATGGCGGACCTGTCTGAGGAGCAGGGCATCATGAGCGAACACTCGCACTCGGCAAATGCACAGTTTCACGATCCCGCGCACGCGGCGGAGTTCGACAGGCGCGCGGCCGTGTCGGACATCCGCGGACAGTTGGCGGAGCGCTTGATCGAGGCCATGGCGCTGCGCGGCGACGAGACCGTGCTGGACGTGGCCACGGGCACGGGCCGCTTCGCCCGGCCGGTTTCCGGCTGCCTGGCCGGCGGGAGCGTCGTCGGCATCGACCCGGCGCTGGCCATGCTGCGGGTGTCGCGGGACTCGGACGCGGACCCCATTCCCCGTTACGGTCGGGTCGCGGCCACGGCCGAGCGCATGCCGCTGCGGGAGGGCATCTTCGACTGCGCGTGGGTGGCCTTCAGCCTGCACCACTTCGTCAGCGCCACGGACATGGTGCGGGAGGCGGGACGGGTGCTCAAGCCGGGCGGCCGCCTCTTCATCCTCGATCCGATCATCGCGGCGGCGGACGACGCGCTGGACGCGGCCGTCAACAGCCTCATCAACGACGTCTTCCAACGCTCCCACGGCGCGGGATTCCGCTTCTTCGCCCAGGAGGAGATCCGGCGCCTCATGACCGACGGCGGCATGGAGGTGGTGCGAGACGACCTTCACACGTACCCTGTCGATCAGGACGGCACCGACGGCATTCCCACCGGCCGGCACTGGATCGAGGTAATGGACGAGCTGGAACATCGGCCGCCGGAGTTGAAGGCGCGCTTCCAGGAGAGATACTTCCGCTACGAAAGGACAGGCGACCAGGTTCACCTGAGCGGCGGCTTCCACTTCGGCCTTGTCGCCGGAGAGAAACGGCCGGGCGCCGACTGAAGGAGCACCCCATGAAAACGCCATCATCACTCATCACCCTGGGCACGTCGGGCGGCCCTTCGCTGACCCCGCACCGGGCACAGACCTCTCATCTCCTCACGGTCAACGGCACCTACTACGTGGTGGACGCCGGCGACGGCGTGTCCCGGCGCATGGCCCGGGCGGGAGCGGACGTGCGCAAGGTGGGGATCATCTTCCTCACGCACCACCACGACGACCACACCGCCGGCCTGGGAACCCTCATGTCCCTGGCGTGGGACGGCCAGCGCACCGACCCCATCAACGTCTACGGCCCGCCCCGCACCAAGGAGTTGGTGGATGCCACGGTGGCGTACTGCAGCATCAGCGCCGACATCCGCATCGCCGACGGCGGCCGCAGCGTGCCGCTGCACAAGGTGTTCTTCGGCCATGACCTGGGCACAGGCGAGGTGTACCAGGACGACAACGTGCGGGTGAGCGCGGTGGAGAACACCCACTTCAGCTTCCACCGGGGCGACGCGGCCGGCCGCTACAAGTCCTACTCCTACCGCTTCGAAACCCCCGACCGGGTCATCGCGTTCACCGGCGACACCGGCGCCAGCGCCGCGGTCACCGCCCTGGTGAAGGACGCCGACGTGCTCGTTACCGAGACCTCCTCGTGCGACGAGCGCAAGAACGCCATGATCAAGGACGGGCGCTGGGAGGCCATGAGCACGGCCGAGCAGGAAGGCATCATGCGCCAAGCCACCCAGGGACACATGGGCCTGGAGAACATCGCCGTGCTGGCCACGCAGGCCGGCGTCAAGAAGGTGGTGCTGTCCCACTTCACCCGGCGCGTGGACAGCACCGACTACGAGCCCTGGGCTGAAGAGGTGCGCAAGGGCTACGCGGGCGAGGTGGTGGCGGCAGAGGACCTGATGGAATTTTGAAGAAGCACCGGTCAACTGCGGTCGAGCAAAGAGATGGCGTTCTGAGCGTAGCGAAGCGAGGTTGAAGGACGCCATCTCGTTCGGCGGGACCTGACAATCATGGACATCATCGGCACCGCTGCCGCTCGCGTGGACGGTGCGGCCAAGGTCACGGGGCAGGCCGAGTACGCCTCGGACATCACCGTGCCGGGCATGCTGTGCGGCAAGATCCTGCGGAGCCCCCACGCCCACGCACGCATCCTTTCCATCGACGCCAGCGCGGCGGAGCGTATCCCCGGCGTCCGCTGCGTGCTCACGCGCGAAGACTTCCGCGACCGGAACCCCTGGTTCAGCGGCCGTATTCAGGACCATCCCATCGTGGCGCTGGAGCGGGCGCTCTTCGCCGGCCAGCCAGTGGCCGCGGTAGCGGCGGACGACGAGGCAGCCGCGGAGGACGCGCTCCGGGCGGTGGCGGTGGAATACGAGCCGCTCTCCGCGGTGGTGGGCATCGAGGAGGCCATCGCCGGCGGCGCGCCCCGGCTCCACGAGTCCGCGCCCGGCAACATCTGCTTCAGTGACCGGCTGGAGAAGGGCGACGTGGCGGCCGGGTTCGCCGAGGCCGACACTGTGGTGGAGGACACCTTCACCTTCCCCATGGTGTACCACTACGCCATGGAGCCCCACGTGGCCATCGCCAAGGTGGACGCCGACGGCGTCACCGTGTGGAGTTCCTGCGCCCACCCCTTCGGCGTGCAGCTAGAGCTGGCGCACATCTTTGCCCTGCCGCTGGCCGCGGTCCGGGTGATCATCCCCTACGTGGGCGGCGCCTACGGCAGCAAGTCCGGCGCCAAGATCGAGCCCTTGACCGTGGCGTTGGCGCAGAAGTGCGGGCGGCCAGTGCGGGTGGCGCAGAACGTCTCCGAGGCGATGATGACCGTGCGGCGCCACTCGGCCCTGTGCCGCGTGCGCACCGGCGCCAGGCGTGACGGCACGCTGGTTGCCAAGCAGGCGGAAGTCTTCCTCAACACGGGCGCCTTCGCAGAGCTGGGCCCCGTCGTGACCAGCCGCACGCTGACGCGCATCCTCGGGCCGTACCGCATTCCGCACATCCGGGTGGAGTCCCACTGCGTCTACACCAACACGGTGTCCGCGGCGTCGTTCCGCTCCATCGGCGGCCCCCAGACCGCCTGGGCCAACGAGTCGCAGATGGACATCCTCGCCGACCGCCTCTGCATGGACCCGCTGGAGTTCCGCCTCAAGAACTTGCTGCACCGGGGCGAGGAACTGAAGCCCGGCGGCAAGCCCCTGGACGCCGACCTCCGGGAAGGGCTCGGGCACGTCACCCGGCGCATCGGCTGGGACGGACCGGTGGCCCCCTCCGGCGCGGGCCGGGGCCTCGCCTTCGGCGTCACCGACCCTGGTGCGCCGCTGGCCTCCACCTCCACCGTGCACGCGCTCTCTGACGGCAGCGTGGTGCTGCTCATCGGCACGTCGGAGATCGGCCAGGGCTCGCGCACGGTCATGAGCCAGATCGTCGCGGAGGAGTTGCACGTGCCTCTGGACAAGGTGCGGGTGCGCCCGCCGGACACGGCCTACACCCCCTACGACCGCTCCACCGGGTCGAGCCGCTCCACCACGGTGATGGGCAAGGCCACCCAGTTGGCCGCGGCCGACGCCCGGGAACAGATCCTGGAGCTGGCCATGGAGCACTTCGAGGCGCCGCGGGAGGCCGTCGAGTTGGCGGAAGGCGAGGCCCGGGCCGGCGGCCAGAGCGTTTCCTACGGCGAGTTGATCCGCCGGCACTTCGCCATGCAGGGAGGCGAGATCGTTGGCCGCGGCTACGCCCACAGCGGCATGGCCGCGACCCCGTCCAACCCGCTCTTCTGGGAGATCGGCATCGGCGCGGTGGAGCTGGACGTGGACCAGGACACGGGCGAGGTGCGGCTCCAGCGCTACGTCATGGCCGCCGACGTGGGCAAGGCCCTGAACCCGCTCCAGTGCGAGGGCCAGGACGAAGGCGCCGCCATGATGGGAATCGGCCACGCGCTGATGGAGTCCATCGAGTATGCCGACGGCCAGATCCTCAACCCCAACCTCGTGGACTACCGCGTGCCCGGCTTCGAGAACCTGCCCGCCACCTTCGAATCGATCCTGGTGGAGAACAGCGACGGCCCCGGCCCCTACGGCGCCAAGGGCATGGGGGAGGGCGGCATCATCCCGGTGGCGCCGGCCGTGGCCAACGCCGTGTTCCGCTGCACCGGCGCCCGGGTCAAGGACCTGCCGTTGACGCCGGAGAGGGTCTGGCGCGCCATGCGGCGGTCGGGGTGAAGCGTTCGTCCACCTCGAAGGCGATGTCGTGCAGCACGCAAGCCTTCGAGGTGGAGGTTGATGCCGCTCAGGCCCGCCGCGGCCTGTCGGTCAATTCATGTTGGTTTTCAGCGCCTGTCTGAAGGCACGGGCGTTGAACTGTATCAGATCCTCGTAGGTGTCTCGCGCCGCATCGTTGGGATCTCCCAGCGGATCCACCATCATGGTTCTGGCACCGAACTCCTTGCTGATGGTCTGGGCCACACGAGGGTCCAGTTGCGGCTCCACCAGCATGGCCCCCAGCCCCTCGGCGCGGGCGTCGCGCACGAGCTTGGCGACTTCCTTGGGCGTCGGCTCCTCGCCGGCGAATTCCTGCACCACCGCCACCTTCTCCAACCCGTAGCGTTCGGCAAAGTAGGCCCAGGCAGCGTGAAATGCGATGTACTTGCGCGTCTTCGCCTCGGTCAGCTCGGCCCGGACCCTCTGGTCCAAAGCGGTCAGCCTCTGGTGGAAGTCCTGCCGGCGCTTTTCGTAGTAGTCCTTGCCGTCCGGGTCCGCGGCGATCAACCGTTGCGTCACCGCCGGAACGACGGCGTCCCTGACCCGGATCGGGTCCAGCCAGAAGTGCGGATCGAATTCCCCGTGTGCCTCGCCCTGCTTCTCGGCGACCTTCTCTTCACCGTGATCGTGATGCTTATGGTCGTGATGCTCGTCCTTCCTGGCAGCGTGCTCTTCGCCGTGGTGATGGTGGTGCTCTTCGCCTTCCAAGAGGTCCAGGTTCGGTGTCTCTATCAGCTCCACGGCCTCGATCCCCTTGGGGACCGCCGCCAGCAACTTCTTCGACCATGTATCCAACCCGCCGCCGATGCCGACGAAGTAGCGCGCACGGACGAGTTTTCGGACGTCGCTGGGCACGGGCTCGAACGTATGGGGGCTCCCCCCAGGCGGCACCAACGCGGTCACCTCGACCCGCGTCCCTCCCAGTTCCTCGACGATATACGCCACCGGAATCACGGTGGTGACGACGTTGACCGACTGCGCCCAGGCAACGGTTGAAAGCACGCTGATCCAAAGGCCCGCCGCGATGGCAAGAAGCGGTCTCCCCGGTCTCTTCATTGAGATCCTCCCGGAATGTAATGATAATGAGAGTATAATATCAATTATGAATATTGTCAAGCCCACCCGCCGTTTCGTCGGCGCCTTCAGCCCATCGACAAGAACGGGAGGCGCCTTCACCGGACCATGTACGGATTGACCTTGCGCCGTAGTGATCGTGCCCATGCCGGTGGTCGAGCCGCTGCTGATCGTGGTGCTCAGCGAGACCTTGCGGCCGGCGGACCAGCCCGGGTCGGTGCCGGAGCAGAGCGGAATCTGACGGGTTCTGTCCGAGAAGGCTAACGCGGGCGAACCGCCGCAGAGGTTGAGTGCCTGGTGAACACCCCTGCGGCATTCGGGCTCGTCGCCGGAGCGGAGTTCATTGTTGCGGGCCGCGGACGGTAGGAAACACGCTGCAAAGGCCAGGTTTCAAACCCGCCCGTAATTCGATGGCAGCGATACTCTGTCGTGCGTTTCCGTCGCCAATAGGAATTTAGTTGAGGGTAGTCTAAGCCGCCAAACAGTGCCGCTTTCGCACGCACCTGCGCTCAGACTTCTTTTCTGGTGTTGACATTTGGGCTGACTGTTTGCGGATCCACGCGTACAATGCTCCCCATGGAGCATGGAAGTGGCAGATCAAAACACCTCGGGCAAAAACGCGGCCAGGGTCAGCACCACCCTGGACGGCGGTTCAGTGAGGAGAACATGAAGGATTCGCACACGGGCGAACCTCGATCGGTCTCAAAGAGAATCAAGGAGGCGACGAGTCTGGCCGCCGAACAGGTAAAGGGTGCTTCCACAAAGGTTGCGGACAAGACATCTTCGACCTTGACCGAGAGTTCCGGCGCCGTCTCCCGGAAAGTTGTCGACGCCGCATCTTCGGTGGCGAGTTCCGCTCACGCCGCCTCCGGGAAGGCGGTAGGACTCACGATTGCGGCCATGGAAGGAGTGCAGACCCGCCTCAAGAAAGGCCTGGGTGCTACCGCGCCGATTGCCGACAAGCTCTCGGCGACGGCACAAGGGTTGTTGGCCAGCAATCTCTCGGACAACCTGAACGGATGGCTGCAGGAAATCGCCAAGGGCTCCGCAACCATCTATGACAAGGCCATGGATGCCACTTACAACGCAACCCACCTGGGCGGAAGTTATCATCGTTTGTTCGATGGAGGTCATACCATCGCTGGCGCTTTCAATGCCGCTCGCGGCGCATCGGTCGATGACAACATCGTTCACGAAGCCCTGGGAACCCTTCAGGGGCTCTTCAGGGACGGGACCACACCCCGAGGGCTCCCGTTGGCGAACTGGAACAAGGAGACCTTCGACCACGTTGCGGGGACGCTGGAATCTAACTTCCATATCTCCAGGGAGTGGTTCTACGATCTGAATACCTACGATGCCGCCGAACTGCTCGGTGGCACAGTCGGCGTCCTCGCTTTGGCGCTCGGATGGAATCGCGTCGACACGGAGACTTTTGCGAGATTCGTTGGCAGCATGGGACTGTCCTCCGCCATCAGCGCAAACCCGTTGCTGTTGGTGGTGACGGTGGCGGCCCTGGCCAAGGCCTTCCACAGGGCTCATCAGACCGGCGAATACGCCGAGTTCATTGATGGTCAACTCAAAGGCGGCATGGGTGCGGGAGCGACGGTGGCGGCGGTTTCGCTCGTCGGGGTGGCCGGCGGACCCGCGGGTGCGGCCTTGCTGGCCGGTGTCGCCGCCGGCGTTCTCGCCAACATAGCCGCGAGAAACGTAAGCGTCACGGGAATCGGCCAGTTCATGGCGGAACAGACGCCCGCTATCGCCACCGAAGTGAAGGAGCTCGCCGTAAGGGCTGGGGCATGGCGGCCCAATGCCAATGCAGCGGGATAGGGGTCGCAAAGGCCGCTGTGAGAGGAGATCGCTTGGTTGCACGCGCTGACCCGCTGACCAGGAACGCTCACAAAACTCGACAGGCTTGCGTAGGAAGTACGCTTGGATTGGAATCAATCCGCTTTCAGTTTGATTACGTATTCTCCATGTACTCGGCTAACTGACTGAAATCAAACGATAATAGATTTGCTACCATATACCGACATGGAACGCAAACCCGTGGTCCTGGTCGAGGGCCTGCACAAACGGTTCGGCGCGGTTCACGTCCTGAAAGGAATCGACCTCGCGGTCGACAGCTCGCGGGTGGTCTGCGTCATCGGCCCGTCCGGTTCCGGCAAGAGCACCCTTCTGCGATGCATGGCCTTTCTCGACCGCTACGACGAGGGCCGGGTGTTCATCGAAGGCCGGCTGCTGGGCTACCGCGAGGTCGACGGCAAGCGGGTGCCCGACAGCGACCGCAACGTCGACAGCGTCCGCAGCGTCATCGGCATGGTCTTCCAGCACTACAACCTCTGGCCGCACAAGACGGCGCTCGGCAACGTGACCGAGGCGTTGCGCGTGGTCAAGAAGCTTCCCCGACAGGACGCGGAGGCGGTCGGCATGGAGATGCTGGCCAAGGTGGGGGTGGACGACAAGGCCCACTGCTACCCGGCCCAGCTCTCGGGCGGACAGCAACAGCGCACCGCCATCGCCCGGGCGCTGGCGATCCGGCCGCACGTGATGTATTTCGACGAGCCCACCTCGGCGTTGGATCCGGAACTCGTGGGCGAAGTGCTTCAGGTGATGCAGGAACTCGCCAGCGACGGCATGACCATGGTGGTCGTGACCCACGAAATGGGGTTCGCCGCGCACGTGGCCGACGAGGTCGTATTCATGGACGCGGGGCAGGTCATCGAACGCGGCCCCCCGGACGATATCTTCAAGCGGCCGCGAAGCGACCGCTTGCGGGAATTCCTCGATACCTGGCGGTCGCGCACTATCTGAAGGATACCTCCCGCGGCCGCCCTCGTCTCTCGGGATGACCCGCCGCCGTACCCGTGTCTCCGCCGCACCCGGCCGGTCGGCGCATCACCGGCCCTTGCCTTACCGTACCAACCCCTTGGGCGATCCGCCCCGATCGCTCCATCTGAGCAGGATGCCCGAGCCCAACCGGCGGGCGATCGCGGACGGGCGGTGTTCGATGGCGTCCGCGCCGCTCCCGTTTCATGAGGCCCATCGGCGTCGCTGGTGACCTGGAGCTAGAACTCCTTCCGCAGGTAGGCCGAGACTCCGCTGTCCCGGTTTTCGCTCTCATGTTCCAGGCCGAAGGCGATTCGTGCGGTCCTTCCGACCGGCAGGCTGTAGCCCAGAGCGTAACGCGTCGTTGGCCGCGCGCTCAGGTCGATGACCGTCCGTTGCCGCTCGAGAGACTGAGGGCGCCCGCGGTAGAACGCATCCACAAAGCTGCTGCCGGTGGCAACAACGTGGCGGAAGCGGGCCTGCCCTCCGCGCACCCCCGCTTCCTGGCGGACAGCGAACCTCAGGAGATCGTCGTCACGGAACACGTTCCGCCCCTGGGTTCCCGCGGACCATCCATCCGCCCGCAGCCCGGACATGCCGGACAGCATGCCGCCTGTCACCGAAACCTCTCCGTAGCCGTGCTCGTAGCCGGCGAACCCGCGCCAGCGGCCGCCCAGCGGAGTCGACAGGAACAACCGGTTCTGGATCGTCCGGGTCCGGGTGCGCCCCAGCGCGCCGAAGTTCGCGCCCCAGACACTGCGGGGTTCTTCGACCCGCGAGACCTCCGCCACCGACAGGAAGCCGCCGCCCTCGTGACGCCACCGGAGGCCGAACTGGCGCCACGGCGCCCGGCCCGGCGTCCGCCCGCCGCTGACCGCGGCAAACGGCCGCAGGCCCCGGCCCTGCATCTGCATCGACACCGCCCTCCCCGCGTAGGCGAAGAAGGGGGCGGCGGCAGCGGCGCCCGCGGATTCGACCGTGCTCCACTCCCTCCACGCGGACCGCCCACAGCCGCCGCACAGGTCGTGGCGCAACCGCCAGCGGCCAAGCCCGTAGGCTCCGAAATCCATCCCCACAGCGTGAAGCTCGCCCGCGCCCAGGCCGGTCTCGGCGAACACGCGGTGAGTGTCGAAGCCGGCCTCCAGGCGCCGGCCGCTACCCTGGCCGAACATGTCGCCGGCGGCGTGGCCCAGCGCCCGAGGTCTTCCCGCCTCGATGGCGACCGCGTCGAAGAGCCTCGTGTTGTAGTACGCGTTGCCCACCCCGCCCACGGCGACCCGGACGCCCCGCAGCCGCTCACCCACCTGCGCGAGGGCGGGCGACAGGGTGACGCGGACGTCCCGGAGCGGCGCCGCCTGCGCCGTTCCGGCCACGGAGAAGGGCAAGGCGACCGTCCCCTGCATGGCCACCGCCCGCCCCAGGTTGAGCCGTCCCCAGCCATAGACGGCGTCCGGCTCGTCGGGATTGCTCACCCGGCTCCCGAGCGGGTCCGCAGAGTACAGCAGCACGGCCTGCACCACCGCCATCGGCATGCCGGGCAGCCGGCTCTTGAGCACAGCCAATGCGCCGCTCACCATCGGCGCGGCGAAAGAGGTGCCCGTGAGCGCCTCGTTGGGGCCGACCCTGAGATCCTCCCCGGGCGCGAACAGGCACCAGTTCCGCGCCTCGCCGCATCCGTTGGAGAACCTCGCGATCCCGCCGTTCCTGTCCAGCGCCCCCACGACCAGCCATTTCCCCAGCAGTCCGGGCTCGAACAACGGCGCCACCATCCATCCCCCGATGGAATTGTAGTCCGCGCAGTCGTCGCTCCCGCACTCCGTTCCCCACATGTCCTTGAAAGAGACCGCAGGGCCGCGCTCGTCGTCGTTCCGCAGCCAACTGAAGTTCTCCATGAACTCCTGGGCGGTGAAGGCAAGGTCGCCCAGCCGGCAGCCGTCCTCGCCGATGAAGTTCTTTCCGCACATGTGAACCCTGTTGTTGATGGAGTTCCAGCTCTCGTTGCCGGCCGCCCACACCGTCACCATGTCCCTGCCGGCGAGTGTTCTCGCCGCCTGGGCAAACTCGCCCCTGTCTCCCGTGAGGAAGCGGCCGACCAGATCCAGGTTGAGGAGAGGCCGGAACAGGGGCTTCCCCACGGTCAGCCATACCCCGTCCCGGCCGGCGTACCTCCCGTAGTAATGCTGCGTTATCCCGATGCTGAAGTTCAGCACTTGCGCCCCGTTGGCGGCCGCGTGTTCCAGCGCCTGCAAGGGTTGCCCGCCGCCTGCGAGCTGTATCGGCATGACCTGTGCCCGCGGCGCAACGCCGTGGACGTTGTAGGTGGGAATGGCGCCGCCGCCGGCCGCTCTTATCTCGAAAGTCCCTCCGGCATTCTCCCTCGCCCCCGCGGCAAGCAAAGCGACATAGGTGCCGTGTCCTGTCCCGAGTTCATCCGCCCGCCCCGGTTCGAACACGTTGGCGTTTCGATTGCGCACGTGACGCGGCGCCCTGATCTTGCCCGCCAGGTCGGGGTGGGTCGGGTCCAGTCCGTCATCCGCCACCGCGATGGTCACGTCCTGGCCGAAATAGCCGCGCTCGTAGGCCTCATCCGCCGAGATGGCGTCCAGGCCGTGGTGGCCCCGGAACTCCCGGGTGCGGTAGTCGCGGCCATCGGGCGGGTTGGGGGCGCCCAGGGCGGTCGGGCGGAACGTGAGTTCAACCGGGTTCGGGCTGGTAGGCGCCGGCGGGCCGTCGCGGGGCGGCCCCCCCGCGCTCTCGTTGGCGCCGCTGCAGGCGCCCGCGGCGAGCACGACACACGCCAACAGGAACAATCGGCCACCACGGGAACGCGCGGACCACGAGAGGGAATCCCTTCGGGCACCCTTGTGCTGCGCTCGAGTTTTCGGTTTGTTCATGACTCTTGCTCCACTGATCGGACCCCTCGGTGCTCCAGTGCTTCCGGTTCCTGCGCCTCCCAATGATCGATGTTGGAGGCATCGACGATAAGAGTTCTTCGAACCTGGCGCCGACGGCCGTCATCGCGTCCTTCATGCCCCGGCAGCGCGCCTTCAGCCCCTGGTGGGCGGCGTCATGCGAGGCGCAGACCACCTGCTTAGGCACCGGAATCTTCCCGGCCTTCGCCTGGGCGACGGCGAATTCACCGAGCTTCTTGCCGGTCAGGTACTCGTCGCCGCCGACATAGGTAAGATAGGGAATCCGTTCTCCCTCGGGACGCATGTCGGGGATGTTGAATGCAACGACCGGGATCCCCTGCGCAATCGCCTTGCGCAACGTGCCCTCGAAGGCGTCGGAGCTGACGATCGGCACCGCGATCCCGTGCGGACGGGTCGAGATCGCCTGCTCGATGAGGCGCACGTGCTCCTGCACGGAGTAGTTGTTGGTCGAGATGTACTCGGTCTTGTCGTCGGGATAGCGTCGCTCGAACTCTTCCAGCGACAGGGTCAACCACTTCATGTTCGGGTCGTTCGAGCCGATGTGCGAAACCATTTGTTGGCCGCCGCTTAACATTTGTGGTCAAAGACTGTCAATATGTTCGGTCGCCAAATTGGCTGGACCACACATAAAAAATACTATTTATCCGATATTTATTTACGAATTCCATACTGTGGCGATGTATAGTTATGGTTCTTGTGTTGCCTGCACGGTTCCGTCGTTGGGAAGCAGGGAGAAACGAACCGGGCGCGCGTCAGGGCCAGTGGCTGGTCCGGAGAACGCGGACAAGGCGCTGGAGTTGACCGGGAAGGCAACGTCTCTGGGAACGCCTCAGGCCGTGCTTCCGGGAGAGCCGTTGTAGGGTTGGACGAACTCTTGTCAGCGGGCTCCGTTCCCCTGCGGGAGCGGGGTTCGACTGCACGGGGTGGTGGACGCCTGTGGCTCTTGCGCCTTTCGCATCCCGCGCATCTCGAGGCGACCCCGAGGTCGCGGTGACGGTGGTGCACAAAGCCCTGCCGCCGTTCTACCGCCGGGCGACACCTGAGGTGAGGCCCGTCGTTTGGGCGCCACCCCTGCGAACTCTACCGGGATCTGCGCGGCATGGACAGCGTCAAGCTTCGTTAACGTATCGACGACGCCAACCGGACAACACGTCAGGTGCCTCTTCGCGGAATCACGTCTCGTGTGTCCGGAGCATCAACATGACGTTGCAGGAGAAGGGAAACGGTTCAGTCCGCCGGGACGAAGGGAGCAGTGAACCAATGAAGCCGAACAAACGCCTGGTCACCAAGCTGGGTCTATTCCGCCTCGCCGCGGTGGTTTTCGTTGCGGGGCTGGCCGCGTGCGACGGCAAGCCTTCCGGCGGGTCGGGCGAGTCGGTGGGGATACCCCCGGAACGCATGGCGGACGCGCTGTTCGCCGTCATGGCGGCCGACCGCACCGTCTACTCGAACGAGGTGGTCTATCGCCTGCAGGACGTGGAGGAGGTGGTCAAGGCCAGCGAGCACTGGGATAGCCAGAAGGCCTTGCCGCTGCCGGCCCAGATGTTCCGCATGGGCGCCGGGTTGGTGGCCAAGCAGACCGACGGGTTCAGCTACGCGCTGCTATCCAAGTGGCCCCTCAACAAGGCGAGCGTACCCAAGACCGATGTGGAAGTCGCCGGACTGGACAGCGTCGCCGAGAACCCATCGAAACCCTACTACGGGCGAGAGAAAATCGGCGATGTCGAGTATTTCACCGCGGTGTATGCCGACGTCGCCGTCTCGCCATCCTGCGTGACCTGTCACAACGCCCACGAGGACAGTCCACGGAACGACTTCAAGCAGGGAGACGTCATGGGCGGCATCGTCATCCGCATTCCCTTGCGCTGACGATGCGGACGGCGCAGAGGGACCGGGGACCTCGGATCGGCTATGCGCGTGGGCGTTGATGGTAACGTCTTCGATTCGTGAGCGTATCGCCAAAGAAGAACCAACCGGGCGAGATCGGAGGAGTATCCATGCCGAGACGCTTGCGTACAGTCGCTGCCCTGGCGCTCGCAATGATGCTGTTTCCCGCCATCGCGTATGCGCTGGACGGGAGGGTCGACGGCAGGCCGGTATCCGAAGTGCGGGTCGTGGTCGATACCATGTGGACCACCATGGCCGGCTTCCTGGTGTTCCTGATGCAGGCGGGCTTCGCCATGGTGGAGGGCGGGTTCACCCGCGCCAAGAATGTCGTCAATATCATGATGAAGAACATCGGGGACTTCTCCATGGCCTCCCTGGGCTTCTGGATACTGGGCTTCGGCATCATGTTCGGCAGCGGCAACGCCTTCCTGGGAACCACGGGCTTCTTCGTTCTGCCGGACACGGGCGACCTGTACCCCCCTCTCGGCACGACCTCGGTTCCGACCTTGACGGCGTGGTTCTTTCAGTTGATGTTCTGCGCCACGGCGGCGACCATCGTTTCCGGCGCCATGGCCGAGCGCACGAAATTCGTGAGCTTTCTTATCTTCAGCTTCTTTGTCTCGCTGGTGTTCTATCCGATGGTGGGGCACTGGATATGGGGCGGCGGATGGCTTTCGGCATTGGGCATGCAGGACTTTGCCGGGGCCACCGTCGTGCATTCCACCGGCGGGTGGTTCGCCTTGGCGGGCGTGATCGTGCTTGGACCGAGGCTCGGCAAATATGACGAGTTGGGGAGACCCCAGGCCTTGCCGGGTCACAACCTGATGCTGGCCACGCTCGGGGCCTTGATCCTCTGGTTCGGCTGGTTCGGCTTCAACACCGGAAGCATCATGGGCGCCCGAGTGAGCGACATGGCGCTGATCGCGGCAAACACCAGTCTTGCGGCGGCCGCGAGCGCCGCCGGCGCCACGGTGACGGCGTGGGTGATGTTTTCCAAGCCTGACCTCACAATGACCCTGAACGGCGCACTCGCCGGTCTCGTGGCGATAACGGGCGCATGCGCTTTCGTGGAACCCTGGGCCGCAATCCTGTTCTTCGGCTTCATGCCGGGAGTCGTCGTGGTCCTCTCCGTGCTGGCGTTCGATTGGATTCAGATCGACGATCCGGTGGGAGCCATATCCGTCCATGGCGTGTCGGGTGCGTTGGGGACGGTGCTGTTGGGACTGTTTCACGTGGAGTCCGGGCTGTTCTACGGCGGCGGCATCAGCTTGCTCTGGGCCCAGGTGGTGGGGGTGGTATCCGTTTTCGCTTTCTGCATGGTGTCCGGTCTGGTGTTGTTCAACGTCATCAAGAGCGTGGTTGGCTTGCGCGTGTCGCCGGAAGGGGAGATCGCCGGTCTGGACGCGACGGAACACGGGAACGACGGCTATCCGGAGTTCGGCATCCCGGATGCCGTGTTCCAGGAACGCCGTCCGCAGTCCGGGTCGTGAAGGCGGCGTCCGGGGGCAAGGCTCACGAGAGGTGCGGCGTTCCGTTCGGCGCCCAGTTGGGGAACAGCCTCGATGTCGGCCGGGTAAGGGCTCTGGAAAGGACCCCGGCGGGGTTGCGCGTGGCAAGTCCGCGGCCGGGGCTTCCCGGCTCTGAACGCGGCTCCCCGGGCTCATCAGGTCAGTAACATGAACGAATGCGCCTCCATTCTGGCGATCGGCGATGTTCACCTCGGCGCGCCCTGCTCGGGTGTGCCCCGCGGCATTTCCGCGTGGGGAGTGGATCTCGGAGAACTCACGCCCGTTGCGGCACTCCGGCGATCTGTTGATTTCGCGATCCAGCAGCACGTCGACGCGGTCCTGTTCGCCGGTGATGTGGTTGAGAGCGTCAATGCCAGATTTGAGGCAATGCTGCCGCTCGAAGAAGGCGTCCGGCAACTGCTGGAAGCGGGAATCGAGGTTATCGCCGTTGCCGGCAACCATGATGTCGAAGCGTTGCCGCGGCTTGCGGCCGTGATCGACGGGTTCACCCTGTTGGGCGCCGGCGGTCGGTGGGAAGCGAGAATGATATCGAAGGACCGGTCTCCGGTTGCCCAGGTGGTCGGATGGTCTTTCGATGACAGGTTCGTGCGCCAGAGTCCGGTGGCGGGACTGCCCAGGGAACCCCTCGAGGCGCCGTCGCGTGCTGTTCCCAGGATTGGTCTGCTGCACGCGGATCTGGACGCTCCCGGCGGACACTACGCGCCCATCCGACGGGCCGAGGTTGACGATGCCGGCTACGACGCCTGGCTCCTGGGCCATGTCCACCAGCCTTCGCTTGAGACGTCATCCACGGCCACGGAAAGCCGTCCCTGCGGCTATCTCGGTTCGCTCGTCGGACTCGACCCGTCGGAACCGGGCCCGCATGGTCCCTGGCTCCTTACGGTAGGCAATGATGGACGCATGGACCTCAGGCAGGTTCCCCTTGCGCCCCTGCGATGGGAGGAGGTGTCCGTGTCGGTGGAAGGGCTCCATCACGTCGAGGAAGTGCCTGACAGATTGATAAGGGAAGCGGAGAGAGTCGTCCACCGACTCGGCGAACACTCCATCCTTCCCCGAGCCCTCGGCCTGCGCGTGCAGCTCACGGGGACAAGCGCCGGCTATGAAGGGGTCCGGCGGTGGATTTCCGACGGCGAGTGGAACGCCATGGGGCGTAACGTCGATGGCACGGCCGTCTTCTTTAGCGAGATCGTCGACTCGATGGACCTGCCGCTGGACCTCGCCGAGATCGCGTCTGGAGACGATCCCGCGGCCCTGATGGCGCAACGGCTGCTGATGCTCATGCACGACGACGCCCGATCAAGGGCGCTGCTGGAGGATGCCCGTGCCGCCTTGAGCGAGACCGCCGGAGAGGACGTCTGGCTGCCGGTTCAAGATCATCGCAACGCCCCGGACCCCCTGTCGGACCATGCCCTCCGCGATGTTCTTCTGCGTTCAGGGAAGGCGGCATTGAGCGCCATGCTCACGGGCTGCGAGGAGAGCAATCCATCGTGAAACTGCTGCGGCTTGTCGTAGGCCGGCTCCCGGGAATAGGCCGACCTTTTGAAATCGAAGCGGCGGGAGCGGGCTTCCACGTCGTATTCGGTCCGAACGGTATCGGCAAGTCGAGCATCTGTCGGGCGGTGGAGGGATTGTACTGGGAGGATCGCGGCCCCACGCGGTTGACGTCGGTTGTCGGCGAATTCGAACTGGACGGAGAAACTTGGCGGGGCGAGCGCGAAGGGGCGCGTATCCGATGGCAAGACGGCGACGGCCGGAATGTTTCTCCGAATTTGCCGCCGTCCTACAGCTCCCGCTGTTTCTTTCTGAACCTCCGCTCTCTGATGGATCCGTCGCGGGACGGCACCGCCGACATCGCCTCGGAAATACGGCGGCAGATGTCCGGCGGATTCGATCTGGAAAAGATCGCCTCGGGCCTGTTCGCCACCGTGACCACCCAGCGTGGCCGCCGCGAGCGGAATGACTTCAACAAGGCGGCGGAAGACGTCGAGGAGTTGGCCGGAAGGCACAACGACCTCCAGCGGCGCGCGGATGAGCTTGAAGAACTGAAGTCGCAACTCCGTGACGCAGAGACCGCCACCCGGCGGCTCGCTCTTGTCGAACGCGCAATAGGACTTGCGCGCCGCCGGGAGGAGCTTGCCGCCATCGTCGAGAGAATCAGGGCCTTGCCCGGCGCCTTGGCGAACCTGACCGGCAAGGAGGTGGAGGAGGTCGAGCGCCAGCAGGCTCAGGTGGACAGGTTGGCCGAACGGGCCCGTTCCCTGGAACGAGAGTTGGCCGAAGCGCGCGAGGCGAGGCGGAAGTCCGGGCTTGCCAGCCCCCTGGAGCAGGCCGATCTCGCGGCTTGGCGCGAAAACGCGGGTGAATTGGAACGCGTCGAAGTGGCGCTCGCGGCGGCAAGGAGCGAACGCGACGTTTCCCGCAGCAGACTTGCGGCGGCATCGCACGCGATGGGTGGCGGCGGTGCCGACAACGTCGCGCTGACCTTGCCGGAACAGAGCGAGCTGTTCGAGTTCCTTCGGTCGAGCCAAGCACACGAGATCCGGGTCGGCACCGTCCGGGAAAGACTGAATCTACTCGAATACGTCGATGCGCCAAGCGGCGGTCGGCGGGATGTCGACACGCTCCGGGAGGCGGCGGAGGCCCTGCGTTCGTGGCTGCGCGTATCCGAGCCGGACAACCCGGCGATCAGGGCGCGCGCACGGTGGGCTTGGCTCGTTTCGGCCCTCGCCATGCTTTCGGCAAGCGTCGTACTGGCGGTGCTCGTCGATCCGTCGCTGATCCAGCTCGCGGCCGCGGGTGTCGCGCTCGCCCTGCCGGTCGTGGTCTTGGGCAATCGAAGCGCCTCGAGAGCCGCACGAAACGCCGCAAGATCGGCATTCGAAAGGCTGTGTCTTGAAGAGCCCGACGAGTGGGAGATTTCATCGGTGGAATCACGGTTGCACAGTCTGGAAGGCGAGACCGTAGATGTCCTGGCCTCCGTGCAGCGCACGCGTGACCGTGCCGTGGAACGACAAGCGCTCGAAAGCGAAATGGAGGGCTTGGCGGAACAGCGGGGTGCCCTTGATGCGCGCAGAAAGGAGCTTCAGGGAAGGCTCGGCCTGGATACGCTTCCGCAGGATGCGGAGCTCGTGGATTTCGCGCGGGCGCTTGATCAACTCCGCATGGCCCGGGGCGACGACGAGGCCGCCGCGGGCAAGGCGGGCGGCCTCGAAGAGCGTCAGGCCACCCTCGTGGCGGAGTTGGCGGGTGTTCTGGAACATTACGGCGAACCGCGGCCGACGAGCGCCGCAACGGCCCGGGCGCGTCTCAACAGTCTAGCGGACAGAAACTCGCTGCTGGTGCGGGCGCTCTCGGACGAAAGGGCACTGACGGCCCAGCTCGAGGAAATTTCCGCCGCCCGTGAAGGGGCTGCCGGTTCCATCAGAACGATCTACTCGGAGGCGGCACTGGAGGAAGGCGACCTGAGCGGCCTCGTTCGGCTGCTCGGCTCATTGCAGCGCTACCGTGAACTGAACAGCGAAAGGACAAGCCTGGAGGGCCAGATCGGCCTCGATTGCGCGGAGCTGAAGAAAGCCGGCGAACCCGAACTGGCCGAATGCGACGGTCTGTCCCTGGTCCCGCTCAAGGAGAGTCTGACGAGCCTGGCGACGAAGGCGACCGCACTGAGAAGCGAGATCGCCGGGACCGCTGCCCGGATCGATGAGGCGAAGAGGAGCAACGCCATGCGGGACCTCATCGGCGTTCGCGAGGAAGCCCGCGCCAGGTTGCGGAATCTCCGTGACGAGGCGTTTCACGCCAAGGCGGGGAGATATCTCATGGACGCCGTAAGAGGGGAGTACGAGCAGAGCCGGATGCCCCGGGTCCTCGAACGCGCCCGCGAGCTTTTTTCCGGGTTCACCTATCATGGCTATGAACTTCGCTTGGCCAAGGACGAAGAGACGCCCCGTCTCGTTGCCGTTGAGTTGCGTAGCGGAGAGGCGCGCGAACTCGATGAGCTCTCGGACGGTACGCGCGCCCAGTTGCTGTTGGCGGCGCGAATCGCGTTTGCCGAGCAGGTGGAGCGGGGAATGGTGCTGCCGCTGTTTCTCGACGAAGCGCTCGACCAGAGCGATCCCAGGCGATTCGAAGCCATGGTGCGAAGCATCGGGCGCGTCGGAAGAGAACAGGACCGCCAGATCTTTTACTTCACCAGCGATCCGCTTGATGTCGACCGGATTCGCCATGCGCTCGGGAAGGAGGATTGCGACATCGCCGCTGCCATCGACCTGGGCCGGATACGAACGAACGTGGACAGCGCGGGCGGGTCGCGCGCGCTGAGCATTGATCCGGGGCCGACGGTTCCGGCGCCCGACGGGCGGTCCCCGGAGGAGTATGGTGCGGTCATCGGCGTGCCGGCGTTCCTTCCGGCGCTCGGCCATGCCGAACAGCATTTCTTCTACGTTCTGTGGGACGATCTGGACCTGGTGCACGACCTTCTGTCGAACGGTATCGAGCGTGTGGGCCAGTGGAAGACGGTTTCGGGCACTCCGCTTGCCGATAGGCTCGGTTCCCGTTCGGTGACTCCGTCGGAAACCTCGTTGCGGTTGGACCTTCTCGAGGTCTTTTGCGGGTTGTGGAAACAGGGAAGGGGCCGGACTGTGGACCGCGACGCCCTCGAAGAGAGCGGCGCCCTCACCGGGCGGCTCCTCGAAGATGTGGCGTCCATTGCCCGAGAACTCCATGGCGACGCGAAGCGGCTTGTCGCTGCGCTCGGGGAGAACAGGGAACCGCGTCTGCGGAGTCTTCGGAGAAGCAGCGTCGAGAGGCTCAGGCGTCATCTGATCGAATACGGCTATCTCGACGAACGCCCCGTTCTCGCCGAGGGCGAACTGCGGCTCCGGGCACTGACCAGCCCGGCGGCGAACGGACTACCCGGCACGGTGGCGAGCGGCTGCCTCAAGCGTTGGTGGGAATGGGCCCGGAAATCTTCCGAGCCCGAGCTTCGATAACGGAGCCCTGCGTTCATCAGTTCGGCAACGTCGTGGGGGGGACTCCTTTTGCCCGGGCTTGCGGACAGCCCCACCGTACCCGCGGGGCCGTAGCCCCGGTCATGCGGGGTCCCGGATTTCGCACGCGCCAGCCTCGTTAACCGAGGGGCCGCGAAAGACCCTGGCAGTGAACGCGCGACTCATCGCCGCGGGCGCGCGGGCATGGATGGATGCCGCATCTCCGACCGTGGTCAAGGTTGAAGAATGCCTTTGCGGTCTCACCATTGACACACGCAAAAAATGCTATTTGGTCGTATATGACTACGCGAAACACACCCATGATGTGTATAGTCAATGCGTCGAAAAGGGCTTAGCAAGTCTGCGGACGAGCGTCCCCGGCCGACTCGCAATAGTGCCCCGGGTCGTGGCTGGCCCGGGCATCGGCATGTCGCAGGCGGCATGGCCGTCGAACACCAGGGGTGGTTGCGGACCGCAGGACACGAGCGCGACGGGACCGAGTTGGAGACGGTCTCGTCGAGGAGTGAAAGGAGATATGACGCGCGGACCGACGCGTTCCGTGTGAACGTGTTCGCATGCGCCAGTGTGAGAGCGCGAATCCAGCTTGACCGGATCGGCTTGCGTTGTCTTGATCGCGGACCTTCGCGGCGAGGGTCTGCCGCAGGTGTGAGTCGTGTCGGGATGCGGCTTCGCTGGTACTCGGAGGTGCTCCATGGAACGCCAAGGGATGGGCCATAACGAACGACGGGACGGACTCGATTCGCCCGAAGGCGCAACCGCCCCTGCGCCGGATGAAGCGAACCGCGGGGAGACGGAAGCGGGCGGGGTTTCCGAGCCTGTGGATCAACCTTGGTGGGATGGCGGGCCGAGGGACGAAGAGGCGGACGGCGACAGATCCCGTGACGCGGGGGTTGCGCAGCAGGCAACCCTGGCCGAGTCTCGCAAACACAGGCCGGGGGGATACATGTACAGAGGGGTGATGTACGGCGGCGTGGCGCCGGAGCCGGGAGCGGGAGCGGCGGAGGCCGGCGACGAGCCGCCGGACGATGCCGTGCTCGCCGTCATGTCGGAGGAGCAAGCGGGCGGTCCTGCCGTCGAAGAAGATGCGCCGCCGGCCATGGATTCTCCGTGGTGGCAGGAAGCTGCGCCGCTCGGGGATGCCGCCGGGCAGGGACTTGGCGAGGGCGGTGACCAGGAAGAACCTCCTGCGCCCGCGGCGTCCATGCCGGCGGAGTACGGCGGCGCGGCGCCGGAGCCGGGAGCGGGAGCGGCGGAGGCCGGCGACGAGCCGCCGGACGATGCCGTGCTCGCCGTCATGTCGGAGGAGCAAGCGGGCGGTCCTGCCGTCGAAGAAGATGCGCTCCCGGCCATGGATTCTCCATGGTGGCAGGAAGCTGCGCGGCTCGGGGATGCCGCCGGACAGGGATTTGGCGAGGGCGGTAACGAGGAAGAACCTCCTGCGCCCGCGGCGTCGGAGCCCGGAGCGGGAGCGGCGGAGGCCGGCGACGAGCCGCCGGACGATGCCGTGCTCGCCGTCATGCCGCCGAAGCCGGCGGATGGTCCCGTCACCGAGGAAGAGGCGCAGGTGCCGCCGGCCGTGGATCCTCCATGGTGGCAGAAAGCTGCGCGGCTCGGGGATGCCGCCGGGCAGGGGCTTGGCGAGGGCGGTGACGAGGAAGAACGCGAGCTGCAGAATCGGGTGCATCCGGCTTCGCCGCCCGGTTTGTCGCAAGCGGCGGAAGGGCTGGCCGAGGTTCCGTCCATCGATCCGATTCGGTCCATCGTGGCCGAGGTCTGTCCCGACGGGCTGTTGCTGGTCGAGAAGGTTGAGGCTCCACTGCCGGAGTGGGCCCATGCCGCCGTGACCGCAGCGCGGAACGACCTGGCCCGGCGTTCGGCGGAACGCCGGGCGGTGGATGCCGACGAGTATCTTCAACTGGCCATCGTTGAACACATCTTGGGCCTTCACGAGGACGCGGACGGTCACCTCAAGGAGGCGCTGCCGCACAGCGAGCGGTTCGGGCCTGTCTTGAACGCGCTGGCCGTCACGAACCTGGCGCGCGGGAAGATCGCTCCGGCCATCGTCTACTGCAAGGAGGCTCTCCGCGAAACCGACGGGGACGACGCCGTCCGCGCGGCCGCATCTTCCAACTTGGGAGATCTTTACCGTCTTCAGGGAAACGCCTCCCAGGCGGCCGAGGCGTACGAGGCGGCCATCCGCTGCGCGGGATCTCATGGGGACGACCCCCGGCTGCCGCGGCTGCATTTTCATGCCGGGTCCCTCTACCGGCACTTGGGAGAAGCGGACAAGGCGCGCGCCCACCTCTCCGAATCCGTCCGCCTGTTCGGGGACGCGGGTGACGAACCGGGGCACATCCGCGCCCTCGGAACGCTGGGCCTGGCGTTGAACGACGCAGGCCTCCACGACCTCGCCTTGAGGAGCTTCGAAGAAGGGGTGCGGATTTGTCTGCGGACCGGGGACAAGCCCGGGGCCGCGTTGGTGCAGGACGGCATGGGCGTGGTCTACATGTCTCAGGGGCAGTTGACACGCGCTCTCGCGTATCTGGAGAGCGCCCTGTCGCTGTACCGGGAGTTGGACGACCGCGAGGGCGAGGCAGCCACCCGCCGCAACATAGCGGAAATCCATCAATTCCGGGGCGAGACGGACCCCGGTCAAGCGGGCGAACCCGCGCCGCGCCGGCCGGAGTCCGGAGACCCGGAGGGAGCCCCCCGCAGGGCTCTGGAGGCAGAGGAAATTCTCAGGCGCGCCGGGTCGGCGGAGTTGCAGGAGAAGCGCGAAGCGGGTGATCCGAATGCCCGGGTCGAGAACGCGCGTCGCGGGTGACGGCAAAGAGCCGCGGGAGAAGCGTTTTCCCGGTTTGACAAACAAGAGGGCATCCTCCAATGACTCATTCGCTTGGTGTTCGTTTCGGGTTGGCCGTGTTCCTTCTTGTGTGGGTTCCGTTGCTGGCAGTGACGGGATGGGGAGCATACTGGTTGTGGCTGCGGACGGAGGGCCGCCCGTCGCCCGCCCTTGAGTCGCTGGCGTTGCGTGGCGACGCACTGAAGCTCACCGAGGCGGCCTCGGGTCTTGCGGAAACGATCGACAGGTTCATGCTCGACCGCATCGTCGAGGTGCGGACCTGGGCGTCGTCGCCGGTGGTGGTGGCGGCGGTGAAGAAGGCGCGAGCCGCCCACGCCAAGGAGGGGCTGGACAACCTCGCCGTACAGCAGATCGAGGGGAAGTTCCGGGTCCGGAAGAGCATGGGGGTCGCGCCCGCGGCGCGCACGTACCTGAGCGAACAGATCAGGATGTCCCCTCACTTTGCGGAGGTATTCTTCACGGACAACTTGGGCTTCAATGTGGCGCTGACGAACCCGACCTCGGACTTCGTCCAGTCCGACGAGGATTGGTGGCAGCGGGCGTGGTCGGCAGGGGTTTCCGTTGGCGAGATAGAGTTCGACTCCTCGGCCAACGTATGGGCGCTGGCCCTCTCGGTGCGCATTCATGACTCCGGAGCCGGGACTCCGATCGGCGTGATGAAGGCGGTTCTGTCCGTCCGCTTCGTGCAGTTGTTCGCCGACCGCGTGGCGCGTCGTCTGTCCGCCCCCGGGCACCTGCTGCATGCCCAACTTTCCGATTCGGCGCGTGACGGCCGCGCGCTCGGGTCGCAGTTCCTGGTGGTGACCCGCAACGGGTTGCTGGTCGCGGAGACGCGCTCCGCGCACGCTCGCGGGCGGATCATGCAGCCGGACATCAACCTGCGCACGGATGACTCGCTGACTCACTTGAACCTGTCCTATGAGGGCGACCAGTCCGGAGCGTTCATCGCCACGCGGAACGGACTTCAGAACAGCCCGGACGGCCCCTTGGCACCGAGTACGCTTGTCGCTTTCGCGCGTTCGGCGAGTACGGGATTCTACGAGCCGGTGGTGGAGAACTTCTCCGGTTTCGACTGGATGATCATCGTGGAGGCGCCGAATCTGACCGGTCACAGCAACCTGCCGGAGCTCGTCGGGACACAGTGGCAGGAGCAACAGGGCTGGATCGGGGACGTGCTGTGGGTCGGCGTGGCGCTGTGCGTGGCGCTGCTGCTGTCCTCGATCCTGCTCTGCTGGCTGTTCGGGCGGTGGGTGCTGGTGCCGGTGCGCGCGTTGACCAGTCGCGTGCAACGCATGGAGCAGGGGCATATCAGCGGCAAGATCGACGTGCCGTCGAAGGGCGAGGTTGCGGAACTGGCGGAGGCCCTCGATCGCGTACGTTACATGGTCACCAAGATGGCCGATCGGCTGCGCCAGACGTCGTCCGCGAAGGCGCAGACGACGACGCCCGCGGACGCAGCGGCCCGGCGCCCCGCGACCGAGGACACCTAGCCTCGGGAGTCTGCGCGCCGCAGGCAAAGAAGTTGCCGCAGGTGCGTGGATGAAGGGTGTGGAATGGGGCCGGACAACAAGAAGCTTCCCCGGCCGTTGCGCCTGACGGCCGCAACGGCCTGCCTCGCGCTGTCTCTGGGCGCCTGCGCCGGTTTGCCGGAGGGAAGGCGCGGGGAGCGGCTCGGAGCCGCGGAAAAACAGCAGTTGGACAGCAGTCTGAAGGTGGCGTCGGCGTCGGCCGATGCCGGTCAGCTCGAGGCCGCGGAGCGGCTTTATTCGCAACTCTCGCGCCACTATCCGGACGCGCCGGAGCCCAGACTCGGCCTCGGCTACCTGGCGTTGCAGGCCGGTGATTTCGCGCTCGCCGGCAAGCTTTTCGCCGAGGCCGACGAGAGGGCAACGGCGCCGGCGGCCAAGGCCGAGGCGTTGCTCGGCGCGGGGCGGACGAGCCTCGGAACAGGAGACATCGCCGCGGCGAAGCGCCGTCTCCTCGCCGCCTCCAAGCTGGCCGAGGGCACCGCGGCCGAAGCGTGGGTGGCCAACGGGCTCGGCGTGGTGGCGACGCTGGAGGGCGACCACGCGCGGGCTCGGATGCTCTACGACCGGGCTCTCGAGCTGTCGCCGTCGCATCCGATGATCACCGCGAATCTGGTGCGTTCGCTTGCTCAGTCGGGCGCGACGGGCGAGGCCAGGGAGTTCTACGCCAGGTACGCCGCCTCCCACTGGCTGGACGGCGACAAGGCGGACCTTTCACGTCTGCTCAAGACTGCGAAGGGAGCCGTGGCGGCTTCCGCATCGGGCGCCCAGGTGCAGCTCTACTCGGCGCGTTCGCGGGACGGAGCGGTTGCCGCCTGGAGCCACCTTTCCTCCGAGGAAAAGGACCTGCTCGGCTCTCTCGAGCACCGCGTGGTGAAGGTCGAGATTCCCAAGCGCGGGACGTTCTACCGCCTGTGGGCGGGCCCCCTGGCGGACAAAACGGCCGCCAGGCGGCTGTGCGGGCAGTTGAAGGCGCGCGGCCGGGACTGCTTCGTCCGCGCGGAGAAGTGGGCAGGAGGCGCCGGGCCGGCCGGGGAAGAGGGTTCCGCCGGGGCCGCGCCTTCCGCGCCCCTCGCTCCCGCGGCGCCGGTGGTCGACGCGGCCTCACCGGGCGCCCTGGTGCAGCTCCACTCCGCGCGTTCGCGGGACGGGGCGCTGGCCGCCTGGAGCCTCCTCTCCTCCGGGGAGGAGGACCTGCTCGGCTCTCTCGAGCACCGCGTGGTGAGGGCCGAGATTCCCAAGCGCGGGGTGTTCTACCGCCTGTGGGCAGGCCCCCTGGCGGACAAGGCGGCCGCCAGGCGGCTGTGCGGGCAGTTGAAGGCGCGCGGCCGGGACTGCCTCGTCCGCGCTGGAAAATGGCCGGCGGCGGGCGCCCCCGGTGCAACCCCGCCAAACGGAGCGGAGTGAGGAGAAGTCTTTCATGCTTGAATCGTCCTTGCTGATGACCTGTTGCGCGCTGCTGGCGGCGTCGGTCGTCTTCGACCTCGCCTCCCGGCAGATCCCGAACGTGGTTCCGGTGGCCATGCTCGGTCTGTTCGCGCTCCAGGTCGCGGTCGTGGGCCACCGGGACGTGGCGCCGCTATGGGCGCACGTTTTCACCGGCGCGTTGCTGCTGGCGGTGGGTTTCGGTCTGTTCCTGACGGGCGCCCTCGGCGCCGGCGACGGGAAGCTCATGGCGGCGGCAGGGTTGTGGATCGGGCCTGCCGCCATCGGCAGCTTCCTTCTCGGGGTAGGGCTGCTGGGCATCGGGCTTGGCCTGGTCTCCCTGTTGCCGTTCGACGCCACGCGCCGGCTGCGTAACGACCTTCCGTTCGCGGTGGCGATCGCTCCCCCGGCCATCGCGCTGCTGGCGATGCGGGCCCTCGTTTCGGGCGGGAGCGCGTGATGCCGAGAGCCCGTATCGCGATAGTCGTCCTCCTGCTGGGCGTCGTGCTTGCCGGGGCCGTCGGCGGCGGGGCATGGCTCTACTTCCGGCCGGCCCCCAAGGCGCCCGTGCGGAAGGCCGCCCCGCGGCCCAAGCCCCTGCCGATGGTTCTCACCGCCTCGAAGGACCTGAAGCTCGGGAGCCTGATCACCGCCAACGACATCGCGTGGTCGCCGCTCAAGAACGGCGTCCTGCTGTCGGCGCACCTGCTGAAGGGCAAGACCAACCCGAACCAGGTGATCGGCGCGGTGGTCCGCAGGGCGGTGTTCAAGGACGCGCCGCTCACCTGGTCGTCGATCGTGCGCCCCGGCCAGTACGGGTTCCTGGCCGCGGCCCTCAGGCCCGACCACCGCGCCGTCACGATCAGCGTCAACCGCGCCACCAGCCAGGCCGGGCTGATCTATCCGGGCGACCGGGTCGACGTGATCCTTACCGTGCAGGTCAAGGAGGGACGCAATACCGAGACCTTCACCGGGACGATCCTGGAGCACATCCGCGTGGTCGCCGTCGACCGCCAGGTGGAGAGCAGCGCGGCCAACACGGGACAGTCGGCCAGGAAGTCCTCCCGGAATGCCGGAGCCACGGTCACTCTCGAGGTCCTGCCGGCGGAGGCCGAGCGCCTGATCCTCGCCACTTCCAAGGGCAACATCTCGCTCGCCATACGCTCGCTGACCGACGCCCGGCGGCATGACGACCGCACGCGGGCGGCCATCGAGAACCTGCTCTCGCGGCCGCCCGCCGAGGCCCCCGCGAATCCCGCCCCCGTGCCCGCTTCCCGGGAGCCGGCGCCCGTGGCGGAGGAGCCTGCACCCGTCGCGGAGGAACCGGAGCCGGTGCGGGTGCAGATCTTCCGAGGCACCGCGCGCGAAGAAGTGCTCCTGGAGAGATGAGAGCGTTGCCGTTGCCCGCGGTGCCTGTTCCCTACATGCAGGTCATCGGCCTCTGCGTCGCCCCGTCCACCCCCGGCTACTCCGGCAAGTTCCACGACACCAGGTACGATGCGGATCTCAAGACCGAAAGCGGCTTCGGACTCCTCGCGGCCCTGGGCTACGGAGCGGACACGGGTCTTAGGGGCGAGATCGAGATAGGCTACCGGAAGATCGACTTCGACAAGCTGACGAAGGTGAGTCCCAACGAGTTCGAGGTGCCGGGCTTGGGAACCCTGCGGGGAAACCGGCTCGATCCGTACGAGGGCGACATCGCCACCCTCAGCCTCGTGGGCAACGGGATCTTCGCGTTCGAAGCGGGAAGGCTGGGCTCATACATCGGGCTCGGACTCGGCGTGGCGAGGCACGACTCCACCGCTGCCGCGCAGACCCCTTCAGTCGAGCTCGTTGGGGCAGGACGGATCCGGTTGCCCCTCACCAGGTCGTCCGAGAGCGACTGGGTGCTTGCCTATCAGGCGATGGCGGGGGTCGCCTTCGCCCTCAGCGACAGCGTCGAGGCCAGAATCGGTACCGCTACTTCGCGACCGGCAACGGCGTCCGCGACGAGCACGAATACAGCTACGGGACACACGGCTTCGAGAGCGGGCTCCGGGTTCGCTTCCAGGAGTCCGTCCGAGTAGTCAAACCCAACCCCCTCTCCCTCTGGGAGAGTGTGGCGGAAGGCCGGGTGAAGTCTTGTCTGGTTCGAGCCTGCCGGTGTGGTTTCGGTACGCGGGTGCCGGGATGAGGCTGCGAGACGGACCCGCGACGCCGGCATCGCCGCATACAAGAACAGCCTGGGCATGGACATCCGGTTCCCGGTGGTGGGGCGCCGGGTGCCGGAGCTGGGGAAGAAGGAGGGGCGGGGCCCGGAGACTTCCACGGAGTCCGTGGCGAAAGGAATCGAAAACCATGGAGCTCGATATTGAGTGGGGCCGGAAGGGCGGAATCGTAATCGCAATGCTCGCGGGTCGTGTCAGCGACGACAACGCGGGCCTGTTCGAGCGCATGTTGAAAAGTGGAGTCGGTTCGTCGGATCAAGCCCTGATCCTTGACTTTGGGCAGGTGACCTTCTTCAGCAGCGCCGGAATGAAGGTCGTTTTGACCATTGCAAGGAGAGCCACTTGCAAAACCCACTGAGTGAGGGGGTTTAGTTGGTGTGAAGGAGTGAGGGAGGGGTCGTTCCCTGGTATGT
>JAJDXX010000202.1 GCA_022823055.1 Candidatus Binatia bacterium
CGCGCTGGAGCTTCGGGCCACATCGGGGTAGCCCACCCGCTCCCGCCGCCACGCCCGTATCGGCGTCAACAGCCAACCTCGAATCCCCGAGGCCACGCCTGTCCCTCCTCGCCTTGTTACCGATTCTGTTTCACGGCAAAAAATACCGTGAGTACGAGCACCCCGCAGGCCGCGGTGCCGTAGCCGATGATGCGCCTCTCGCCGTAGCGATCCGCCGCCTTGCCCGCGGCGAGGACGGCGGCCACGACCCCGACGTTGATCATCGAAACGAGGATGCCGACCTCGGTGAGGTTCAGCGAGAGCTCCTTCTGGATCAGCGGCACCAGCGTCGGGATGCCCATGTGGATGGTGGCCAGCGCGGTCTGCGCCAGGGTCGTGATGAACAGGTAGAACCAGCGCCGGGGTGAGGGTGAGGAGGAGGCTGTCACGTGCGGTGAGATTTGCGTCTACCGGACCGAAGGGCTAGTGTGGTGTCTGGTTAATTCGCAGCATAATCTGCGGGTCTTTTTCGTCGTCGGCTGCGTTGCTCTTCCTCGCGTGGTACCCGCCACTGCTCGTCATCGCGCCTTGCCGACGACAAAAAATCCTGCGCAACTTATGCCACTTATTTACGGGACGCGACACTAGCCCTCGATACCGTCCGTCCACCGACATCCCGAGGCGCGGCTCGCCGCGCGCGAGAGCGCCCGGAGTTCGCTACTCAGATCGACTCGCCCGCGTAGATGCGCATGACCTTGTCGAGCAGCGCGATGGCGTCCGGCTTGCTCCGCTGGAAAGAGTTCCGCCCGATGATGGAGCCGAAGCCGCCACCCGCGTGGATGGCGCGGATCTCGGCGAGCAGCGCCTCGTCGGTAGTGGCCGGACCGCCCGAGAAGATCACAATGCGGCGGCCGTCGAAGGCCGACTGCACCACGTGGCGGATCCGGTCCGCGGGATCGGCGATGGGCACGCCTTCCTTCTCGAACACCTTGCGCGCCGCGTCCTGCTCGACGTTCTCCAGGGGGAACTTCACCTTGATGATATGCGCTCCGAGCTGTGCGGCGATCTGCGCCGCATAGCCGCACACGTCGACGGCCGCCTCGCCGGCCTTGCTGAGCCCGGAGCCCCGCGGATACGACCAGATCACCACCGCCAGGCCGTTGCGCTTGGCCTCCCTGGCGATTTCGCGGATCTGCTCGTACATGGCGAAGCGGTGCTCGGAGCCGGGGTAGACGGTGAAGCCCACGGCCGCGCACCCCAGGCGCAGCGCGTCCTCCACGCTGGAGGTAACGGCCTGGGTGGGGTCCCTTTCGTCGTTCAGCAAGTCGTGGTTGTTGACCTTGAGGATGAGCGGGATCTCCCCGGCGAACTCGCGCGCGCCGGCCTCGAGAAAGCCCAGCGGCGCGGCGTACGCGTTGCAGCCCGCGTCCAGCGCCAACTCGAAGTGGTAACGCGGGTCATAACCCGCCGGATTGGGGGCGAAGCTCCGCGCCGGGCCGTGCTCGAAGCCCTGGTCCACGGGCAGGATCACGAACTTGCCGGTGCCGCCGAGGCGGCCGTGATTCAGTATCCGGGCCAGGTTGGTCAGGGTCCCGGGATTGTCGCTGCCGTACCAGCTCAATACCTCTCTTACTCTCTCCGTCATCGCTCGGCCTCCTCAAGCGGACTCATCCCTCCGCCATGAACCGTTCGTAAAGGGCGACGTTCTCGGCGCTGCCGATGGCGATGGGCGTGCGCTGATGGACGGCCCCGGGCACCACGTCCAGCAGGCGCCCGTGCCCGGTGCTGGCCGCTCCCCCCGCCTGCTCCGCCACGCACGCCAGCGGCGCGCACTCGTAGAGAAGACGGAGCTTGCCGTCGGGACTCCCGGGATCGCCGGGATAGAGATACATGCCTCCGTCCAGCAGGCAGCGGTGCAGATCGGCCACCAGCGCCCCGGTGTAGCGCAGCGAGTGGGGCCTGCCGGTGGGCTTGTCCTTCTCCGTGACATGATCCAGGTACTTCCGCACCCCCGCGCCCCACTCCTTGTGGCGTCCGACGTTGGCGCTGTAGATCTTGCCCGCCTCCGGACAACGGATGTCATGGTGCGAAAGGACGAACTCTCCGACCCCCCGGTCCAGGGTGAATCCGTGCACCCCGGCGCCCACCGTGTACACCAGCAACGTGCTGGTGCCGTAGAGCACGTAGCCGGCGCACACGAGCTCCGAGCCCGGCTGGAGGAACTCCTCGCCCGAGAGCTCTCCCCCCCGGTGGCGCCGCAGGATGCCGAAGATGGTGCCCAGCGGTGCGTTGACGTCGGTGTTGGAGGACCCGTCCAGCGGATCCGTACACAGGAGATAACGCGCGTCGTCGGAAGTGCTCATCACCACCGGCTCTTCCAACTCCTCCGAGGCGATGCCCGCCACCACACTGCAACTCGAGAACGCATCCATCACCACGTCGTTGCCGATGACGTCGAGCTTCTTCTGCATGTCGCCCGTGGCGTTCTGGTCGCCGGCCAGACCCAGCTTGCCCGCCAGGGCCGCCTGATCGACCTCCCGGGCGAGCACCTTGCCCGCCAGTGCGATGGGTTCCAGGAGCGAGCGCAGATCCTGCGCTCCGTCGTTGCGCCATCCCCCTTCCTCGATGAGATGCCGCGTCAGCGTGGTGCCTGCCGCCATCTTCGGGACTCCTTGCCAGCGTTGTAGTGCATCACGCTAAGTTAGGAGGATGTTCCCGCGAAAGTCAACGTGGCGCCGGCAGAAAGACCCTCTTCGCTAACCCTGCTTCAGCAATTCCTTCAGAAAGGACTGTACTTCCGGAGGCGCATTCATGGCGCCTTCGAGGATCTTCGCGGCATCCGCGCCGACGAAGGTCTTGATGCGTGCACCGAAGATCTTCTCGGCGTCCGCGATGTACCGCGGATCCTCCAGCATTTTACCGACCGCATCAGCCAGCAGGTCTATCGTTGCCTGGGGGGTCCCGGGAGGTGCGAACAGACCCTTTTCGAAGTTGCCCCCCGCGACCACCAGCGACTTGAAGGCCTCCCACGCAATGCCCGAAGGCGATTTACCGAAGACCTTGCGGTATTCCTCCTCGAAGGTGGGATACTCCGCTGCGGCGGGGTCGCGAATGATGTTTCCCTGAGCGTCCAGCAGACCGGAATGGTACAGGACGAACGCTTTCCCTTCCTTCACCGCGGGTCGCACCGTTGCATTGAACCCTGGCGCGGTCATGCCGGAGATGTCGGCCTCGCCGCGCTGTATCGCCGCCGCGACATCGGAATACCCCGGATAGCCGTAGACCTGCTTGCTGACAACATTCTTCAGGATAGCCTTGAAAACGACGGTGCGCCTTATCGCCGTGGAAGACTCCCGCGAGGTGTCCGCCATCACCAGCGGCCTGCCCAGGTTCAGCTTGAGCAGTTCTCCCAGGCTGCGTGCTCCCACATGGGCTCCGACATAGGTGATGAGGCCGAACCCGGCTACCGAGATGATCGGCATCTTCGCCAAGTCGTACCGGGCGCCCTTGTAGCCGAGCTGCTGTCGGGTCAAAGTGCCGCTGGACGACACCCCCAAGGTCAGCCCGTCCGGCTTGGCGGAGTGGTGAAGGAAATTGAAGGCAATGGTGCCGCCGGCTCCGGGCATGTTCTGAACGATGATGGTGGGGTTGCCCGCAATGTGGCGGCTCAGATGCCGGGCCACCACCCGGCCATATACGTCCGTGCCGCCTCCGGGGGAGAACGGGATGATCAGACGGATTCGCGTTCCCTTGCTGTACTGAGTCTCTGCGTCCGCGCGCGGCGAAGCGGAAACCAAGAGCACTAGACACGCCAAAAAAGCGGCCGACATCAGGCGATAGTTCATCGCTGCCTCCTTTGCTTTGCGACGGCTCCGAGACGACGCGAAAGGCCGGGGAAGGAGCACCCTTCCCCGGCCTTTGTCCGTTTCCCACGCCCCGTGTCGGAGCCGGATTTTCTCTAGTGCCGGTTCCTGCGTCAAGGCTACGGCACGAACAGACCGTCGATCTGTGCCTCGGCCTCCTTGGGGAAGATCCCCAGCGCGATGCCGTCCTTCAGGTACTGCTTTTGATTCGCCAGGTTCTTCGGGTTCGGCCACTTGAAGTCAGCCGGAAGCAGAAAAGGCCTGACCCGCTGGTAGCCGAGATCGACCACTTCCTTCCCCTCCAGCCCGAAGATCTTCTTGGCGTACTTCCGGAAGTGCTCGGGATCGTTCTGGACGCCGGCGATCATTTCCTGCCACGCGGCGCGAATCTTCCCGACGACTCCGGGGTTCTTCTTCGCCCACGTCTCCTGCGCGCCGACCCAGCCGAACATGTGGATGTCCTTGTTCAGCACCTTGGTAATCACGTCTCCCAGCTTCGCGATGGAACGGTATTTGCCGGTCGCCATCATCCGGGTCACATGTGCTTCCCAGTGGAGCGCGGCTTCCACCTCGCCCTTCTCCATCACCGCGATGATGCCGGCGGCCCCCAACTTCTTGAGCTGGAAGTCCTTCTCGATGGAAACACCCTGCTTCCTCATCATGAAGTCGAACAGGTTGTAGGCCGACGTGACCTCCCGCGGCACCGCGATGGACTTCCCCTTGAGATCGCTGATGGACTTGTATGGGGAGTCCTTGCGGACGAGGATGTAGTTGTGCATCGTCCTCATGTAGGGCTGCACCAGCTTGAGGGGGATGCCCTTGAGGTTGGCACGCAGCGCGGACTCGACAGTGGCCAGACCCACCGGGATGGCGCCAATGGCGATGAGACGTTCGACGTTCGCGACGCCGCCCCAGCGCGGCTTGGCGACAAAGCCGTGCTTGCGATCCAGCTTCTTGTCGATCATGTACTGGCCGCCCAGGCCGAACACGCCGCCGGAGGGCAGGCCGAACTCCACCACGGGCAGGTCCGCGCTCAGGGCCGGGACCGAGAGACCCGGAACAAACAGGAACAGCCCCGCGGCCAGGACCAGCAGACGAAACCGTTTGATTCTTGCGATTATCATGCTCCCTCCTTCACCAGGTTAAGTATGGTTTCCAGTACTTCCTTCTTGAACTCGATGAACCGCATGTCGTCGGTATCCCGCTCCGAGGAGCGAAGGGGGTTCTCGTAGACCGCGGCGATGCGCGCCGGCCGGGCGGAGAAGATCACGATACGGTCCCCCATGTAGGCGGATTCCTCCACGTCGTGGGTGACCAGCAGGGCGGTCTGCTTCAACCGGGAACAGATCTGGAGGGTGTCCTCCCGCAACTGCCGCGCCGTGAGCTGGTCGAGCTTGCTGTAGGGTTCGTCCATCAGCAGCACCTGTGGTTCGATCACAAGCCCGCGCGCCAAACCCACCCGCTGCCGCATCCCGCCGGACAGGTAGAGGGGGAACTGCTTGCGAAAGTCCGTGAGGCCCACCAGCGACAGGTACTTGTCCAGCCTCTCGTCCCACTCATCCGCCGGCACCTCCATGCCCTTGAGGGCGAATTTCAGGTTGTCCTCCACCCGCTTCCAGTTGAGCAGCCTCGGGTCCTGGAACACGTAGCCCAACTGCGGGTGCGCCCGCTCGCCGTCCTCAGTGTCGGAAATGATCTCCACCCGCCCATGGTCGAGACCCTCGAGGCCCGTGATGATGTTCAACAACGTCGACTTGCCGCAGCCCGACGGCCCCAGCAACGCCGTGATGCCGTATTCCTTCGTGTCGAAGGAGATGTCGTCCAGCACCTTCAGCGGCGAGCCGTCCTCGCGCGAGAAGTACTTGACCGCACGATCGATGTGTACGTACGCCAACCTACCGCCTCCATGCCTCGACGCGCGGCCGCCAGCGGGTGACGCTGCGCTCCAGGACTCCCACCACACCGAACTCGAGAAAGATCATGACGATCAGGAACGTGATGGCCCAGGCCAGCACCCCCTTCACCGAAAAGAGGTCGAACTGGTGCATGACCTGATAGCCAACGCCGTTGCTGAAGCCGAACCCTTCGACCAGCACGATCACCTTCCACGCCAGCCCCAGGCCGTACCGGATGGCGGCGAGGATATGCGACACCAACTGCGGCAGGATCACGTCCACCAGCTTGGAATACACACTGGCGTGGAATGCCGTGCTCATGTCGATCAGGTCCTTGTCGATGGACTTGGTCCCCTGCCAGATGCTGATGGTGAGCATGGGAGAGATGGTCACGGCCACCGCGAGGTAGGCGCTGATCTCCTTGATGCCGAAGACCATGAGCATCAGCAGCGCCCAGATGAGGCCCGGCATGGTGAGACCGAGGATCACCGGAGGCTCGAAGAAGCTTTCCTGGTTGCGGAAGCTCCCCATGATGATCCCCAGCGGCGTGCTCACCACCATGGCGAGGCCGAAGCCGACGAACACGCGCCAGAGCGTGTTGCCCATGTGGTGATAGAACTCTCCCGTCTTGATGATGACTCCTACCTCGGCGAACGTTTCCCACGGCCTCGGCACCAGCGCGGGTGGGAAGAAGAGGCCCATCGCCCACCATGCAACGATGAGCGCGACGATGGAGCCCACGCGGAGAGAGACGTCCCAGCCGGCCTCGGCAAAGACAGAGACGGGCTTCCGCGGCCCTTGGCCCGGGTCCACGTCCGGTGTGGCCACCCCTCCTGTTCCGAGCGCCAATTCCTCCTGTTTCGCCATGAATCAGTATCTCCGTGTCCGATTGGGTTCTCCGCGGCTCAATAGACCCGCGCGTCGAGCGTCGCACCAGCGATGCGACGACTCCGCCAGCCTGACATCTTGAGACAGGCGCCGCGATGTTAGTCCGATCACTGCATCGCTGTCAAACAAAGCGGCGACCCCGTCTTCAAGAAAGCGGTCCGCGATACGCCGCATCAAGTAACGACGAGCTCGTCGGCCGGGAGCCCGATGGCCGCCCGCGCCAGCCGGATCTGCTCCCTCGTGGTGATCACCCGGAAGGACCGGGCCGTCCTGATGGCCCAGAAGGATTCTTCCTGAATCTCGCGGGTCGTGGCGTATTTCTTGAGGATGTCGAGCACGCCGCCGCCGTGGAGCTGGTCCTTGGCCTGGTGCAGGCCGGCGTTCATGAGGGAGCCGTGGGGGATGCCGCAGAGCTTCTCCACCGTGTTGGCGCTGGCCGCCCACGGGCCTTCGAACTCGCCCTTGTCGAGGTAGCCTCGCTTGACCGCCACCCGGATGCTCTCCAGGCCGCCCACCGCGGCGTAGCCGCCCTGCCACGACAGTGTGCGGCTCAGGTTGTCCAGCGCGTGCATGCACGCCATGAACACGGGGGTCGGCTCGAACGCCTCCGCCTCCTCCCGGGTAATGCCGAGCTGCCGGGAGTCGTAGTAGAGCACCTCGATGTGACACATGCCGTCGGCGTCCGGGTCGCTCACCTCCTCGTCCCAGCAGTCGTGCAGGATCTCGCGCCGCACGTCCTGGTAAGGACACTTGGCTGCAATGTTCATCAGGTAGCTGGGAAACATCTTGGCGAAGAAGCTGTGGTTCATCTGCCATACACCGAAGTACCGCCTGGCCTTCTCCTGGTCGTCGCGGACCTCGTCGGGAATCAGCGGGTGGTTGGGAAACGCCCTCACCGTATCGGCCTGGGCCTGCAGGAACCTGTGCTCGAACTCGTCCGGCGAGAGGGGTGTGGCATCCGATTCCGGAGGAAGCCTGAAAAAGGTCTTGGTGGTAATGACATCCGTTTGTGCATCCGTCATGTTACCGCTCCTTCATTGGAAGTCAGCCCGCCGTGAACTTCATTCGGCCCGTATCAGAACGCCCATGGAGTGTCAACGAAGCAAGGCCGGCGCCCGTCGTACCCTTTACTCCCCAAGCGGCTGTTGATATATCCGCTGCCAAACCGTCCCCGGAGCCGGCGTGACAGTTCACGCGTACTCTCGCGGAATGCCACGATGACCACACAGGCGAGGAGGAACGTCATGCGTAGTGCCTACGGCCTCAAGATTCCCGAGATCGATCCGGAGCTTACCCGCGTGGGTCCCGGCACGCCCTGCGGCGAGCTGATGCGGCGGTACTGGCAGCCGGTGTGCCTTTCCGCGGACCTCTCCGACCTGCCCCGGCGCATCCGCATCCTGGGCGAGGACCTGGTGGCGTTCCGGGACGGACAGGGACGCCCGGGACTCCTTTTCTTCCGCTGCAGCCACCGGGGCACCTCGCTGGAGTATGGCCGGGTGGAGCGGGACGGGCTGCGCTGCTGCTACCACGGCTGGCTCTACGACGTGGAGGGACGCATCCTCGACATGCCGCTGGAGCCGCCCGACAGCACGGTCAAGGACCATATCTGGCACCCCGCCTACCCGGTGCAGGAATATGGCGGACTGCTGTTCGCCTACATGGGGCCGCTGGAGAAGATGCCGCTGCTGCCGCGTTACGACGTCCTGGAGGCGGAGGGAGGCACGCTGAAGGCGCGCTTCGGACCCCGGGTGGGGGGCGCCCAGGACTGCAACTGGCTCCAGAGCGAGGAAAACCTCATGGACGCGCTCCACGCGGTGTGGCTGCACACGGTGCACAGCGGCGCCCAGTTCCCCACCCAGGCCCATTCCACCCTGCCTGAGCGGCTGGTCTACGACGAAACCGACATGGGCATCCGCTTCGTCATGACCCGCAAGATGGAAGACGGCCGCTGGGCCGACGTCATCTGGGAAAACATCATGCCGCTCAACGTGCACTTGACGTACACGGACGAGCCCGTGACGGAGAAAGTGGACCGGGTGTCCTTCTGCGTCCCCGTGGACGACACCCACCAACTCGGCGCCAGCATCCCTGGGTGCCGGACGGGGTCGACACCTGGGAGCTGTCCGGCCGTGAGAAGCTCGCCCCAGCGGGCCGGGGCCCCCGGGACTACGAGTACAGCCAGCGCTTTCCCGACGACAAGGAGGCCCAGGAGGGCCAGGGCGAGATCGTCATCCACTCCATGGAACGCCACGTCAGCTCGGACGAGGGGGTGCTGCTGTTCCGGAAGATCCTCAAGACCGCCATCGACGACGTCAAGGCCGGCAAGGATCCCAAGGGGATCATCCGCGATCCCGCGACGGCCGCCTGCGTACCCACCACCTCCGGCGCCATCGTGTACGCGGAGCGCCCCGCGCACGTGGCCTGACAGGCCGCGCCGATGCCATACGGGAGGAGACCCCCTTGAGCCATCCTGCTATCGACCCTTCGGCTTTACAGGCGTTGCTCGCCTCGGACGAGCCCCACGCCTGCATCGACGTGCGCGAACGCGGCGAGTTTGCCAGTGCCCAAATCGCGGGGACCAGTCCAGTCAACCGGGGCACGCTGGAGTTGCGACTGCCTGTGATGGTGCCGGACCCGCGTGTTCCTGTGGTGCTCTTGTGTGACGACGAGCGCCGCAGCGCGCTGGCGGCGGAGACCCTGGGGCGCATGGGCTACGGCGACGTCAGGGTGCTGGCCGGCGGACTCGATGCGTGGCAGCGGCAGGGGCTGCCGGTGCGCTCGGGATGGGGCGTACACGGCAAGGAGTACGGCGAGCGCGTGGCTCACGGCGGCGACGTGACGCACATAAGCGCGCCGGAACTGGCGCGCCGACGCGCGGCCGGCGAGGACATCGTGGTGGTAGACGTGCGCTCGCGCGAGGAGTACCTGCGCGGCCATGTGCCCGACACCTACCACATCCCGGGCGGCAACCTCTTGGTGGACGGGCCGCGCCTGCCGCTCAAGGACGGCACCACGCTGGTGGTGAGCTGCGCGGGCCGCACGCGCGGTATCCTCGGCGCCAAGCTGCTGCACGACAACGGCTTCGACAACGTCTACGCCCTGGAGAACGGCGTCATGGGCTGGTTCCTGTCCGGGCATGACATCGCCGAGGGTCCGGGGATGGAGGTGCCGGAGACCGCGTCGGAGACCCGGGCCATGCGCATCCGGCGCGCCACCGAAGCCCTCGCCTCGGCCGAAGGCGTGCGCCGTTGCCCGCTGAAGACGTTCCGCGGCGTCTACGACTCGGACAGTACCTTCTACCTCCTGGACGTGCGCTTGCCGGAAGAGTTCCATGCCGGCCACGTGCCGCGCGCCATCTCGCTCCCGCTGGGACAGATGGCCCTGGCCCACGAGAATTTCCTGGCCGTGCGCGCCGCCCCCGTGTTTCTGATCTCCGACGACGGCGTGCGGCCGGTATGGGCGGCGTCACTGCTGCAACAGCTCGGTTTCGGCGACGTATCGGTCCTGGAGGGCGGCCTGCAAGGGTGGCGGGACGCGGGCCAGCCGCTCGAGCAGGGCGCGCCAGAGCCCGAGGTCTTCGGAGTCGATGAAGCGCGCGCCCGGACGAGCCTCATCGACTCCGCCGGGCTCCGGGCGCACCTGGACGCGGCCGGATTGGCCCTCGACGTTCGCAGCATCGGCGAATACGGTTTCGCCCACATCCCCGGCGCCCGCTGGCTCCCCCGCGGACGCCTGGAGCTCGACATCGGGGCCATGGCGCCGGACAAGGGCGCACCGCTGGTGATCGTGTGCGACAACGCGATCCGTTCCACCTTGGCCGCCGGGACGCTGCGGGAACTGGGGTATGGCAAAGTGCGGGTGCTGGAAGGCGGCAGCCGGTCGTGGGAGAGTTCCGGCCGCGCCCTGGAGGATGGGCTGGAAGGCACGGGTGTGTCCACCGAGGACGCGCAGGCCGACTTCGGCCACAGCGTGTGGACCGGAGCCTTGGGCAAATCCCGCGAGGATATGGAGCGCTACCTGTCCTGGGAGATCGATCTCGTCAAGGACGAGCCGGCGGATTCGCGCTCGTAGCACAGATCCGAACCGCGCAGCGCAATCCGCCGGTGTCGACTGCCAAAGTGTCGGGGCAGGCCCCGCGGGGAACGGACGTATGAGAATGCCGGCGTTTCAAGCGCGCCCGCCGGTCACGGCCCCGGAAGCCGGGTCGGCAGGCTGTGGAAAAGATGCGATCCCACGAAGCCCACCAGCGGCGGCAGCGCCAGGCTCGCCACGAAACGCACCGCCGATATCTCGAAGCCCAGGATGGGAATCTCCCAGATGACCAGGCGATGGACCCCGAGCAGGGACCAGGCGGTCAGGTAGGCGATGATGGGACCGGAGCCGGCGCCGGAGTGCAGCAACGACGCCACGATGGGAAAGTGCATCATCGGCCCTCCGGGGGTGAAGGTGCCCGCCACCGTGCCGATCAGGAGCCCCTTTAGGCCGGAGCCCTCGCCGATCCACGCCGAGATCAGGTCGGTGGGGAGGATGACCTGGATCAGGCCCGCCACCGCGAAGGCGAAGATCATCTTGGGAAGCGTGGCCATCAGGAGCTGGCTGCCACTGGACAGGCCGTCCAGGGCCCGCGGCACTCCGTAGGAGTAGACAACGTAAACGCCGACGACGATGCTGGCCGCGAACATGAACCAAAAACCGCCGTCCATACCGAATCTCCCTGCCAGACTGCGCTTTCTTCTCCGGACGCGATGCATGTCTTCCTGACCCTCGAGACCGCCCTTCCTGACTCCCGAGACCACCGGTCAGCTTATGAATTTGTGCCCCGTCACCCACCACTCATGGAACTGCCCGGGGCGCCGGGACACTTGGCAACTTGACACAATCGGAATGCCGATTGTAGTTCTTTAGTCTCCGAGCACCCACACCGGCATCGAGGACGAGCATGCTGACCAGAGAAGACAACGACATCTTGACACAGGTGGGTCCGGGTACTCCCATGGGCGCGCTGATGCGGCGCTATTGGGTCCCCGTGGTCCTTTCCAGCGAGCTGGAGGCCGGTGGGCGGACCAAGAGGGTGCGCATCCTGGGCGAGAGCATGGTGGCGTTTCGCACCAGCCGGGGCGAGGCCGGCCTGCTGGGCGAGATGTGCTCGCACCGGCGCGTGTCGCTCTACTACGGGCGCGTGGAGCCGGACGGGCTGCGCTGCTGCTACCACGGCTGGAAATACGGGCTCGACGGGCGCTGTCTGGAGATGCCCAACGAGTCACCGGAAACGGACTTCAAGCACGCGGTGCGGCATCCCGCCTACCCCTGCCGCGAGCGCGGCGGCGTGGTGTGGGGCTTCATGGGCGACCCCGCGCACATGACCGATCTGCCGGACTTCGAGTGGCTGGGGCTGGCGGACAACCAGCGTTTCATCTCCAAGTACTACCAGAGCAACAACTACTTTCAGGCGTTGGAAGGCGGGATAGACTCCAGCCACATCTCGTTCCTGCACGCGCCGCTGGACACCACGGACCGGGTATCCCTGGAGAGCCTCGAGAAGGCCGGTTTCGGCGTGGACACAGCGGTGGGGACCACGGACCGGAGCCCGCGCTTCGAGGTGGTGGACACGGACTACGGCGTCATGATCGGAGCCCGGCGCAACGCCGATGACGACCAATACTACTGGCGCATCACGCAGTTCCTCATGCCCTTCTACACCATGCCGCCGCCCCAGGACGAGGATCCGATCCTGCATTCGCACGCGTGGGTGCCGGCGGACGACGAGCACCTCATCAACTGGACCATCACGTGGCACCCCGCGCGCCCGCTGCGGGAAGAAGAGCTGGCGTCCCTGGCCGATGGCTTCAGTTCCCACATCACGCGGTTCGGGCCGCCCATCAACGGCCCCTACGGCGACGTCCGCCCCGAGGCGACTCCGGACAACGACTACGGCATGGACTGGGAGGCGCACCGCACGCGCATGTTCTGCGGCATTCCCGGTTTCGGCATGCAGGACCGCGCCATGACCGAGAGCCAGGGTCCCATCTTCGACCGCACGCTGGAGCGCCTGGGCACCAGCGATACCGCCATCATCAAGGTGCGCAAATGCCTCATCGACTCCGCCAGGATGCTGCGGGAGGGACAGGCGGACCCGCCGGGCCTGGACCCGAAACTGCACCATGTTCGCGCCACCTCGGTGCGGCTGCCCAGGGACGCGGTGTGGGTCGAAGCGGTGCAGGACCGCGTGAACATCGCTTCGTAGGGCGCGGCAGTCGTTGCCAACGAGTACCTTGCGCCAGTCGGCGGCCGGAAACAGTGAAGTTACAACGTGACGTTTGAAGAATACATGGCCGTGCCTTACGTGCTGCGCGTGGCCGCGGTCCGGGGAGCCGACGGACGGTGGCGGCGGCGGGCCGAGTATCCGGAGTTTCCGGGCTGCTTCGGCGAGGGGCTCTCACCGGAAGAAGCCCTGGACGATCTCGACCGCAACCGCGAGCGCATGGTGCGGGAGCTTCTCGCCGCGGGCGCCGCCATCCCTGTGCCGCGCCGCCCGCTGGAGAGGCTCTTGAGGGCCGGGGGACAGGGTGTATGAGGACCCATGAGGCAGAGGCCCCTCGGATCGTCATTCCCGCGGAACAGGCTGTGTCAAAACACCATTCAAGAGAGGCAACAACCCCCAGAAACGTCATTCCCGCGAAAGCGGGATCCAGGAGGGGTAGAGCGGGGAAACGCCGCCGTAGCGCCCTGCCACCACCCCTGGATTCCCGCCCCCGATCGGGGTCGAGGGCAAGCTTTCGCGGGAATGACGGATTGGGGTTTGGTCGCCACGAAGCAGAGTATTGACACAGCCTGGGAAGCGGGAATGACGATCCGGGGTGGCGGTGCCAACATAGAGAGAGGAGACTTGCATTGAGCTTTGGAATGAAACAGGCGCGGGCGCTGGTGGATGCGGGCATCCGCGCGGCTGAGGAGAAGGGTTACCTGGTGACGGTGACCGTGGTGGACGCCGGCGGCAATTTCATGTGGGCCGGGCGCATGGACGGGACCAAGTTCGTGGCGCCGGACATCGCCCGCGGCAAGGCCTTCGCCGCCGCGGCCTTCCGCCAGAGCACCGGGGGTCTGGAGGAGAAAGCCAACCCCAAACCGGTATTCTACGCCGGCGTCCAGATCATACACGACGGCCGCATGGCCATCGGCCAAGGCGGCTTACCGGTCTGGATGGGGGACGAGGTGGTGGGCGGCATCGGCGTGAGCGGCGCCGCGCCGCACGAAGACGAGGAAGTGGCCGCCGCGGCGCTCGAGGCGGAAGGCTTCTCCTTCCCCGCGGCAGACGTGGCCATGCGTTCGGCCCTGGGCCACTCACGGTAGCGGGCGCGTGGGTCGCCTCCAGGACAAGATCGCCTTCATCACCGGCGGCGGAGGGGGCATCGGCGGCGCCACCGCCCTGCTGTTTGCCGAGGAAGGCGCCGGGCTGGCCGTCGTCGACCGCGACGGTACCGCCGCCGACGCCACCGCAGCGGCCATTCGCGAGCGGGTTCCCTCGGCGCGGGTGCTGCCCCTAGGCGCCGACTTGAGCGACGAGGCCGAGGCACGCCGGACCATGGCCGCCACGGACGCGCACTTCGGCGGCCTGGACATCCTCGTCAACGTCGCCGGCATCCGGGTATACGGCGCCTTGGCGGACGCCGAGCCGGACACTTGGGACTCCATCCTGGCGGTCAACCTCATGGCCACGGTCCATTGCTGCAAGGCGGCCGTGCCCCTGTTGCGCGCCCGGAACGGCGGCAGCATCGTCAACGTCTCTTCGGTGTTCGGGGTTACCGGGCGTGCAGGGATGGGACAGTACGACGTCACCAAGGCCGCGGTGGTGAGCCTGAGCCGCACCCTGGCCATCGAGGAGGTGGGGCACGGCATTCGCGTGAACACCGTGTGTCCCGGCCCCACCATCACGCCCTTTCATATCGCGCGCGCGGAGGCACGCGGGGTCAGCGAGGAGGAACTGCGCCGAACGGGCGCGCGGCACACGCTGATGAAGCGCTGGGGAGAGCCGCGGGAAGTGGCGTGCACGATCCTGTTCCTGGCCTCGGACGAATCGTCGTTCGTCACCGGCACCACTCTGGTGGTGGACGGCGGCGCCTCCGCCGCCAGCGCGTAGCCCGTCACTTTCCGGTTAGATCGAATTGGAAGGCGAAGCGGAAGCCGACCGGGCACCGAAGCCCAAGTCAGCTTGCGCCGTCGATCCGTGTTGCCTGAAAGTCTGCCGGTCGCGGTCAATCGGCCAGCGGCACCACCGCGAACACGTGGGGCTCGTCGCCGATGACGCGGCTCCGGTGCCCGCGGCCGGTCAGGTCATCCGCGAGCATGATGTCCCCGGCCTGGAAGCGCCGCACATCGCCGCCGCCACACTCGATATCCCACGCTCCGGAGAGCGTGAACAGGTATTGCCGCCGGGGCGCCGGATGCCAGTCCAGCAACACGCCCGGCGGCACGCGACGCACGTTGACGCTCTTGGCGGCCCCAAGGGCCGTGCTCTCCATCTGGCGATCGGGTTCGAACTTGAGATCGATGTCCTCGAAATGGGATTCGCCGTCGTCGCCGCTGTAGAGTCTCACTGCTTGCATGTTACCCCGCTTTCTTCTCGCCTTCTTTCCAGACCACGGCACCCGCCGTCGTGGGCACGCACGCGGCCTTGTCGGGGTCCCGGATAATCCCCTTGGGATCCTCGCCCCGTTTGACCGCCTCGATGGCGGTCCGAAGTATCCTGCGGAACATCAATACCCCTTCATCCGATGTGACGTGATGCTCCAACCGGTGGTTGGCGATCTCGCCCTGCCCTTCCTGGGCCTCCTTGTCGTCGGGATGGCGCTGGCTGTACTCGTAGCTCGTGTCCGCCCTTCCCCCGGGTGCGAGCTTCGCGCGTCCGCTCAAAACGGTCTCGTCCACGTCCTCGGGCATCCACCGGATGTTGGCCGACCTGACGTGCGTATCGTCCACGGGAACGCAAAAGGAAACCTGGGTCACTTTCCGGGTCCTGAGCTCGTCCGTGTAAACCAGGTGGGCGTTCAAGGGCATGACCATTTCCCAGATCAACTCGGCCCATCGGCCGCCGTCGAGCTTCTGGACCATGAGGAAACGCATGCCCATCTCCGTCTCTTCATATCGGAGTTCCTCCGGCAGCGAGGTGAACACCTGAGTGGGAAACTGCGAACCGCTGTGAAGCGTATGCAGCCACACGGTGTGCAGCGCATCCATGAGGTTTTCCTCTGTCTGGAGCCAGTTGCAGTCGACGGAGCCCCCTATGCGCGGCCCGAACCTGGCGTGGAACTTCCCTCCCTCGTGGACCCAGGCGTCGTATTTGGGCAGCTCCGGCATCTTCTCCAGGGGTCCCATGTAGGCGAAGACCAGGCCGCCGAACTCCCTTACCGGGTAAGCAGGATGCCAGAGATGGTCCTTCACCGTGCTCTCGGGCGGCTCCAGCGGCATGTCGAGGACGCGCCCCTCCACGTCGTAGAGCCAGCCGTGGTAGCAGCAGCGAAGTCCGTCCCGCTCTACCTTCCCGTATTCCAGGGAAGTGCCCCGGTGGCTGCAGCGGAAGAAGAGCAGCCCCGGCCTGCCTTCGCCGTCCCGGAAGGCCACGAGATCCTCGCCAAGGATGCGGATGCGCCTGGGAAGATCTCCCAGGTCGCGGGACAGGCACACGGGCTGCCAGAAGCGGCGCATCAACTCGCCGCACGGCGTGCCGGGGCCGACACGGGTCAGTTCCGGATCGATCTCGGGAATCTTGAAGCCGTAAGCGCTCCTCATCAAGCCCCTTCTCGCCGGCACGATTCTTTCGGGAACACCAGGCCGAGACGTGCCACCGGCCGGGCCGCACGCATGGACAAGCCATACGCCAACGCATCCCGGCCGGTGGAGTATTCGCGGAGGCTCGGGAAGCTCCGCTATTTCTTCTTCGTCAGAGCTTCCTCGAATATATCCGAGTACTGGTTGATCAAGCCGTAGAAGCCCTCAAGCATCGTGTTCCAGTCGTCGCGCACGACCGCGGATATCCTGGCCTTCATCCTCTTGAACCTTTCGAGGACCTCCGGATCCTTCAGCGCCGTCTCGAACGCCCTCTGCAGGATCTCCTGCCGGTCCTTGGGCATGCCCGGCGGAGCCGTCACCACGCGGTGAGAGGCGAGAACCCTGAGCTGTGGAAAGCCCAGTTCCCCCACGGTGGGGACATCCGGGTACCTGGGGTCGCGCTCGTCCAGGTAGACCCACATGGCCCTCATGTCGCCGTCCTCCACGAAACGCATCTGGCCCGGGGAATCCAGCCCCAGGGCCCTGGCGTGACCCTCCCCCTGGACGATCCCCTGGTTGGCCGCCGGAGCACCCGGATAACCCAGGATGAACCTGGGATTGAAGCCCATGACCTTGGCGGTCAGGAGGTTCGTAATCCATCCGGTGGCGCCGACTCCCGTGCCCGTGAGAAGCACCTCTTTGGCGTCCTGGAAGTCCTTGAGATTCTGGAAATGGGTCTTGGCGCCCACCGCCCATACGTAGGGGCCGGACGAGATCCGTCCGAGCCAGGAGAACTCCTTCAGCTTGTAAACCGGCTTGGGACTCGCGAACAACTCGGAGACGATGGCCCCGGGTATGTTGACGGTCCCGATGGTGTAGCCGTCGGGCTTGGATTTCCAGAGGATGTTCCAGGCAATGCTTCCGCCGGCGCCCGGCCGGTTCCTGAGAATGACGTTGACGCCGAGAGCCTTCTTCAAACCCACACTCACGGCTCGGCTGTGAAGATCGAACCCGCCCGCCGGGGCGTAGGGGATCAACCACGTAATGGTCTTGCCCTTCTCCGGCCATGTGCCTTGAGCTGATGCATCCTGTGCCGGTACGGTCATCGCAAGGACGACCAACAAAAAACCAATGCTCATCAGGTTACGCAACATCGGGCACCTCCGTGTTGATGATCTGCCGCTAATCACTCGCACTCGCCGCCCGGCCGTGCCGTCGGCTTCAGTTACTTCTTCAGGGCCGCCTTGAAAGCCAGCTAATCGTTTTGCTTGGATATTTGTCCTCCGCATGGGGCACCTACGGGGCACCTCCCGCGTGGGTTTGCGTCGCACTCCCGTATCATACGGGCAACTGAACTGTCAACGAGCCGACCGCCTTGCGTAATACGGCGCGCGGCCAATGGAATGCACTGGAGCACGAGGTCAGACGAGGCTCTTGAAGTGGCTCAGATCCCCCTGCCCTTCACGCAGGATGGCGATGCGGTCGTCCACCAGCGAGATCACGCTGGACGCAAGCACCGGAAGAGTGCCGCACTCCATGATGAGGTCCACCCGATGCCCGAAGATCGATTCAAGGTCGGCGGGGTTCGTCACCACTTCCTCGTTGCTCTCGTTGGCGCTGGTGCTTACGACAGGGTTGCCGAGCTGCTCCACCAGCGCCAGCGGCACCGGGTGGTCGGGGATGCGGATGCCGACTGTCTTCTGCTTGGACTGGAGCACCCTGGGGGTCTCCTTGGTGGCGGTGAGCACAAAGGTATAGGGCCCCGGAAGAAACCGCTTCAGGATGCGGTGCACGAAGTTGGACACGTGGCCGTAGCGGCTCACCTGCACCAGGTCGGAGCACACGAACGACATGGGCTTGTCGGCGTCGCGTCCCTTGATGCGGCGGATACGCTCCACCCCCGCCTTGCTGGTGACGTCGCAGCCCAGGCCGTAGATGGTGTCGGTGGGATAGATGATGACGCCGTCGCGCTTGAGCACTTCGACGGCACGGTCCACGTGCCGTCCCTTCAGGTGTTGGGGGTCGATGCTGAGAGTCGTGGCCATGTGAGGTCTCCCGGAAAGAGGCGATGATGGTCAGGGTTCAAGGGGAAGAGACGTCGGTCCGCCGCGTCATGAACAGGTCCACCGGCAGCCGGGTGCCGAGGTCGCGCTTCTTCGCCTCTTCCAGCACCAAGTGACCGATGGCGGCGAACTGGATACCCATGCCGCAGTTGTTGTTGTGATGGGTGATCTCGGAGGCGGTGGTGCGCCCGGCGATGATCCCGTTGACCAGGTCCCCAAGCTCGTGGATCTGCTCCCAGCCGATGATGCCCTTGCGTATGGGCGACATCAGCTCCGGCTGCTCGTCGATCTCCACCTGCTCCTTGGAGTTCACCACGATGAGGTCGCAGTTCTCGATGGCGGCGTCGTCCAGCTCCCGGCGCTTGTCGAACCAGTCCGGGCCGATCATGGACACGAGATGCGTGCCCGGCTCCAGCAGGTCGCCGTCGAACACCGGGTCGCCGGAGTTGGTGGCGGTGACCACGATGTCCGAGTCGTGGACCACGTCCTCCGGGCGCCGCACCGCCCGCGCCTTCACGCCGTAACGCTCGGTCACTTCGGCGGCAAAGCGCTTGCGGTTCTCTTCGCGGAGGGAGAACACCTTGACCTCCTGGATGTCCCGCACCGCGCACAGGGCATCCACCTGCCCGTGGGCCTGGGTGCCGCTGCCGAAGATTCCCAGCACCGACGCGTCGGGCCGCGCCAGGTACTTCGCCGCCACGCCGCTGGTGCCGCCCACGCGCAGCGCCGACAGGTAGTGGTCGTGGACGATGCCCTTGAGAGCGCGATCCTTGATGCTGAAGAGCAGGACAAAACCCGAGAAGTCGCCGGGGAACTCCATGCGGCTGCCGCCGCCGACGTTGCGGAAGCGTATCTGCGACGAATCGAGACGGACCGCGGCCGTATCGAACGCCGGCACCGCGCCGGGGATGACGTTCAGCCAGTACCAGGTGCGTTCCTGTCCCTCCAGAGGCATGTGCAGCCGGCGTCGCGGCATCCCCTCCGCGATCTTCCGGCCCAGCTCGACGTAGGCCGTTTCCACGGCCTCGACGATCTCCTCCATGTCGAGGAGGCCCTCCATGTCGTCGTTGGTCAGAACCCTTACGTCGTCGTCAGGCATGCTGCGGTTCCCCACGGACAGCCCCTTGGCCGTCCCTCGGTTCGGTTCTTCCATCGCACGGTCCGCCCCCGCTTGCAGCGGCCGCGCGCCATCGTGCTCAACGTAGACCGACCGGCCGCGGACCGTCAACCGACGCCGGGGGTTCCAACCAGCGCCGGTGTGGCGTCCGGTGAATTCGCCAATACACCGGCATGAATGCGCAAAAAATTGATGGTAAGGTCACAAGTTGTGGTGCGTTGAAGAGACGGCCGTACGCGCGCCGGCACGACCATGGCCTGAAAGGACAGGAATTTGAAACAAACAGGTTTCCGGGCAACGATGGCGGTCATCATTTGGGCCCTCGGCACCGTTTTCATCCCGGTCGTTCATGCGGTTGCCCAGCAAACGGCCCCGCGGGACACCGGCCTGATCGCGCGGCTCAAGGAAAACGCCGCCCGGTTCGAGTACTCCATCGGCAAGCCGGGCGGAACCTTGACCCTGTCTACGATCTCCGGACCTAAGACGTTCAATCTCGCCATCTCGACCGAAACGTCCTCCACCCAGATTCTCGACTACGTGTTCGAGGGGCTGGTCGAAACCTCCTGGCTTACCGCCGAGGTGGAACCGAGCCTGGCCGAACGTTGGGAATCGTCGGAGGACGGTCTCGTCTGGACGTTTTTCCTGCGCAAGGACGTGGAATGGGCCGACGGGGCTCCCTTTTCGGCCGACGACGTCATTTTCACATTCTCCAAGATCGTCTACAACGACGCCGTCCCGGCATCGGCCCGGCCGGGCCTCACCATCCGCTACCGCGATGACGCCACCCAGGCGTGGAGAAAAGGCCAGGCCAAGGTCGAGAAAGTCGACGCGCACACGGTCAGGTTCACCCTGCCGGCGCCCTTTGCGCCTTTCCTGCGGGCCATGGGTACGCCCATCTATCCGGCACACATCCTGGAGAAGCACGTGGACGACGGAACCTTCACGTCCACATGGGATGTCGGCACCAAGCCGGACGACATCATCGGCACCGGGCCCTTCGTCATCCAGCGCTATGACGCGGGGGAGCGCATCGTCCTCAAGAGGAACCCGCGGTACTGGCAACGGGACGCGGCCGGAAACGCCCTGCCGTACCTGGACCGCGTCGTCTACCTGGTGGTGCCCAACCTGGCCACCGCGCTGTTGAAGTTTCAGGCGGGTGAAACCGACCTCCTGGAGGTATCGGGCGAGCACTATCCGATCCTGAAACCGCAGGAAGCGGCGAAGAACTTCACCCTGTACAAGCGGGGACCGAACTTCGGCACCACCTTCCTCGCCTTGAACATGAACGCCGGCAAGAATCCCAACAACGACGCTCCATTCGTCGATCCCGTCAAGCTGAAGTGGTTCCGGGCACTGGACTTCAGGAAGGCGCTGGCGCACAGCATCGACAAGGACAGCATCATCGACAACGTCATGAACGGACTCGGCTATCCACAGTGGGCGGCGGTGAGCCCCGCGGCCGGCGACTTTCACAATCCGAACGTGACCCGGTACCCGTACGACATCCGCAAGGCCAACACGCTGCTCGACAGCCTGGGCTGGTTCGACGTCGACGTCGACGGTGTCCGGGAAGACGCCGAAGGCAACAGCCTCGTCTTCAACCTCGCCACCAACTCCGGAAATACCGTGCGGGAACGTGTATGCACGCTCATGAAGCAGGACCTGGAGAGGATCGGCATCCGCGTCAACCTCAGGTTCCTGGAGTTCAACAAGCTCGTATCCCAACTCACCAGCACCTACGATTGGGAAGCCATCGTCATAGGCTTCACGGGGGGCGTGGAGCCTCACCACGGCATCAATTTCTGGCATTCCAGCGAACGCCTTCACTTGTGGTTCCCGAACCAGGAAGAGCCGGCCACGGAGTGGGAGAAACGGATCGACGAGCTCTTCGTCCGCGGAAGCCGCGAGTTGGAACACGGGAAGCGGGTCGCCCTCTACCGGGAGTTCCAGCAGATCGCTTCCGATCACGTCCCGGTGGTCTATACGGCGCTCGCCGAGCGCATCACGGCGCTCCGAAACCGCTTCGGCAATGCGACACCGACCCTGTTCGACCTGTTCGACCCACGCAGACTTCACTTGAAGTGACCGGCATTGCGGCGCCGGTCCGGGCCCAGGTCACGGAGAACCGGACGATCCGAACATGACCGCATACATCGCACGGCGGCTGCTGATCACGATTCCGTCGCTCTTCGCCCTGACCTTCGTGATCTTCATGATCATCCAGATCGCTCCCGGGGACTACTTCCACCAGTGGGCCCTCCAACCCGACCTCGATCAGCGGCAACTGCGCCAGTGGAAACGCGAGTTCGGCGCGGACAAGGGCTGGGGCATCCAGTACCTGCGATGGCTGCGCGGCGTGTTGTTCGACATTCGTTTCTCGAGCGAGCGCGTGCGCATCGCCGACTTCGAGTACAGGGACCTCGCCGCCAACCGGAGCGCCTACGCAATATCCGGCACCGCCACGCCCATCCTGGTCCCGCTGCCCGAGGACGGCACCTTCGGCCTGGGCTTCAACTTCGAAGCGCCCGGAGAGATCGGCGTGCTGGGCAGGACGGACAACCCCAACGCCGCCAGTCAACGGCCCGGCAATCACTGGTCCGGCGATGACTTCCAGTCCGTCGAGATGGAACTCCGCAACGACCGGGTGAGAGGGGCCGACGTTTTCCTGCGCATTCAGGACGGCAACGGCAAAGCCTTCCAGGAGCGGCGCTCCATCGATACGGACGAACCCGCATCCGTCGCGCTGACCGACGCCGACTACGCCCGTTTCGGCGTGGACCGGAACAAGCTCAAGGGGCTGTTCCTGTTCGCGCAACAGCGCGGCGGCCGGCCCGCGGTACTGGAAGTCTCGTGCCGGACGGGTGGTACGGTGGCGGGCGCCGTGCATCATACGCTGGACCCCTTGCGCCGTCTGGCCCTGGTCCGCAATGCCCTCCCGCCGGAACTCGGAGACTTGAGCCGCTGTGACCGCGTCGCCTTCAGGATCATCCCGGCGCCGGCGCCGCCCATGACGGCGACCGTGACGTTCCGGGACATGGACGCCAACGCTTACGCGACGGACGTACGCCTGCGCCCCGGGGTCACCACCTCCCTGTCGGTGGACTTCACGGAACTTCACGCCGCGGGTCTGGATACCACGCGCATGGGGCCCATCTCGTTCCGCGGCGACGTCCCGGGGTCGCTCTTCGTGGACGAGATCCGGCTCGAGCAGGCCGGCAGCGGCTTCCATGTGGGCGCGCCGGACTTCGGCAAGTCCATCGCGAACCGCCAGCCCGTCTGGACCACCATGTGGCCCTTTCTCAAGAACACCATCCTGTTGAACGTGCTGGCCATTCTCTTCACCTGGCTCCTGTCGCTGCCCATCGGCATCTACTCCGCCACCCATCCCTACTCCTGGAGCGACAAGGCCTTCGGCTTCATGGCCTACATGGGCATGGCCGTCCCCTCGTTCTTCCTGGCGCTGTTGCTGCTCTACGGCGCATCCCTGACCTACGATCTCGACCCGGCCAACCCGTTCTACGAACTTCTTCCCATCGGAGGGCTCACGTCCGCGAACTACCACGACCTTGGCACGTGGGGGCGGATGACGGATCTGGCGCGTCACCTGGTCCTGCCGGTGCTGGTGCTGGGAACCGGCGCCATGGCGGCGCTGGTGCGGGTGCTGCGGGCGGAGTTCCTCGACAAGAGCCACATGCAGTTCGTCGTCACGGCACGAGCCAAGGGCCTGTCCAATGCCATGGTGAACTACAAGCACATCCTGAGGAACGCCGTTACCCCGTTCGTGGCTGGCTTCGGCTCGCTCCTGCCCACCCTCATCGGCGGCTCGGCCCTGGTGGAGATTGTTTTCGGCTACCCCGGGATCGGGCAACTGATGCTGACCGCCGTACGCTCCTACGACATCTATGTGGTCATGGCCAGTTCGCTGGCGGGGGGACTGCTGCTGATCATCGGCAACCTCCTTGCCGACATCCTGCTGGCATGGGTCGACCCACGCATCAGCTACCGGTAGCGCCCATGCCGCCCGAACCCGACAACGCAATCCGCGAACGGCGCACCGCACCCGGTACCCACTCTCCGTTCCGCCGTGTGGTTTCGCGTCTGAGGCGCAACCGCCTGGCCATGCTGGGATTCTGGATCCTCGTGTTTCTCTACGGCACGGCCCTGTTCGCCGATTTCCTCTCGCCCCATCACTATGCCGCCAGCGCCCGCAAGAAAGCCTATCATCCGCCGATGATTACCTGGATCCACATCTTCGACGAGAACGGCCTGACGTGGCCGTACGTGCGCAACAGCGTCTTCGAGTTCGACGAGAACCAGCGCAAGGTCTATCGCGAGGTGCCGGGCACCGCCTACCCCATCGGAGTCTTCGTCACCGGAGACCCCTACCGTTTCCTGGGACTGATGGAGACGCGGACCCACCTGTTCGGCCTGCGCGGCGTGGAGAACATTTCCCACACCGACCCCAACCGGCCCATGCTGTTCCTGCTCGGCTCGGACAATTTCGGCCGCGATGTCCTTTCCCGCCTGCTGCACGGCGGTCGTGTCTCACTGTCGGTTGGGTTGGTGGGAGTGGCCATCACGTTCGTCCTGGGAATGCTCATCGGCGGCGCCTCCGGTTATTTCGGCGGCCGCACGGACATGGTGATTCAACGGCTGTGTGAGATGCTGATGATGGTGCCGGGCTTCTATCTGTTGCTGGCCCTGCGCGCGGCGATACCCGCGGACTGGACGTCGTTCCAGACCTATCTGGCCATCGTCGTCATCCTGAGCTTCATCGGTTGGGCCAGCCTTGCGCGCATCATCCGCGGCCTCGTGCTGTCCATCAAGGAAATGGACTACGTCACCAGCGCACGGGCCATGGGCCTTCCCCACGCGCGCATCATCGTCCGCCACGTTCTCCCCAACACGTTCTCATACGCCATCGTCGCCGCCACCATGTCCATCCCGGGCTACATCCTCGGGGAATCCGGGCTGAGCCTCATCGGGCTGGGCATCCAGGACCCGGAGGCATCCTGGGGCAACATGCTGGCCCTGGCCATGGACATCGCGCAGATCCGCTTCCACCCGTGGGTGCTGATCCCCGGCGTCCTGATCTTCGTCACGGTAATGGCGTTCAACTACATCGGCGACGGTCTCAGGGACGCCCTCGACCCGCACGGGGTCCGGCAATAAGACGCACTGATCGGGTAACGTGGGAAAGGCGGCCGGCGGAGCCGCGGTCCTCGAGCATGTCGCAACGGGTTCGGCGCGACCGCTCCGTCAACGCCGGCCGCGGCGCCGCAGCGCCCGGGGCGTGAACTGGCTCGGGTTCATCTCGATGTCGAAACGCCCCGGCTCGTATTCGTTGGTCAGCCCCTTGACCAGATAGCGCCCGTTCTGGAGGTCGTAGATCGACATGCCGGTGCTCCACAGCACCGGTACCTGGTAGTGGTTGACGATGTAGGCTTGGCTCACCCGCCACATCTCGCCGCGGGCGTCGTACTGGTCCACCACCGCGATCTGCCAACTGTCCTCGTCGAGGTAGAACGTGCGCCGGGGAAAGATGTGCCGCGTGCCCTGCTTCAACCGCGCCTCCACCACCCACACCCGGTGGAGCTCGTAGCGGGTGAGGTCGGGGTTGATGTGGCCCGGCTTCAGGATGTCGTCGAAGCGGTAGCGGTCGCTCGCGAGCTTGTAGCTGTTGTACGGGATGTACACCTCCCGTTTCCCCACCAGCGTCCAGTCGTAGCGGTCCGGCGCGCCGTTGTACATGTCCGCCTGGTCGTTGGTGCGCTGGCCGTCGGAGCCGGTGCCGGGATTGTCATAGCCGATGTTGGCCGCGCGCCGGACGCGACGCTGGCCGGGATTGTAGACCCACGCCTTGCGCGGCTCCGCCGCCTGGTTCAGGGTCTCGTGAACCAGGATCAGCGCGCCCGCCAACCGTGCCGGGGAGAGCACCTCCTGGAGGAAGTAGGCGAGCTTGTTGTCGATGTTCTCAGTGGTCGCCCCGGGCTGCTGATAACCCCACAGCACCTGCTCGCGGATCTGCACCATCACGTAGGCGCCGTCGGCGGTGGGCGCGGCTTGACCGCTGGTGACGCGCACGGACTTGCCGCGGTAGCGCAGCAGGTGGTTCCAGATGGCCTCGAGCCCGTTCTTGGGGATCGGAAACGGGATGCCTTCGGCGGCATTCATCACCCCGTTGCCGTCGTCGGTGAGTGTGGCGGTGGCGGCGTTAGCGATGGTGCGCTCGTAGATGCGCGGCGGCACCGACGCCGTGCGCCGGGTCTGGTACACCGGCATCCTGTAAGTCTTGGGGTAGCGTTGGAGCACCGCGATCTGACCGGGGGTGAGATTCGCCTCGTACTGTCTGAAGTTGTCCGCGGTAATGGTGAACAGCGCCTTGTCGTCCGGGAACGGGTCGACAAGGCGCTTTCCGGACCGGTAGCCGGCCGGCGTTTCCGTGATGCCGCCCTCCCAGGCGGGGATGGTGCCGGACTCGTTGCCCGCCTTTTCCGCGCCCAGGGGCGTCAACTCCGCCCCCAGTCGGGCGGCTTCTTCGGCCGTGACCTTGGCCGCCGCCGGCGCCGCCAAGACCGTCCATGCCAACACGGTCGCCGCAATGGTTTGTCGCGCAATCATGTCATCCAGGTCCCGTCCGTCAAAAGGAATAGCTCACCGTGAACGATACGAAGTCGCGATCACCCAGCAGATTATGCTGGCCCGCGCCGAAAAAGTTGCTGTAGGCGAGTTGCGCCCGCCAAGACAACAGGTAGCTCGCCTCCACCGACAGGGTCACCGTCTTGCGCCCCTCCACGAAGTTGCCGATGGGCCTCGGCGCGGTGCCGTTGACGTCGTGGGCAAAGGCGACCTGCGGCGCCAGGTTCACCGGCCCCAGAGCGTTGCTGTAGGCACCCCGCAGCACGGCCCGGTAGCCCCAGGAGAACGGATCGGCGAAACCGGTCTCCTGGGTCACCGGTTGGACTCCCCGGTCCGTGAAGATCGGATTGCCGCTGGTCCAGGTACCCGTTCCGTCGTAACGGAGCTCCGACTTGTCCTCCATGCCCCGGACCTGGGTGAAGCCGGCCTCCGCCAGCACGATCCATCCGTCGGCTCCAAGCATGGGGGCCAACGCCCTGGACACCGCGAGAGAGCCCTGCACGACGTCCTTGCGGTTGAAGCCCCGAATCTCATCGCCCGCTCTCGCTTCGCCGGTCTGGCTGTCCCTGAACCATACCCCCGTCTGAGCTCGCTTCTGCCACAGTAGCAGTAGTCGTGGGTCTCCTTGTACGGTCGGGGGCGGCGGGCCGAGTCGCCCAAGTGGACTCATCGCGGAGAAGACGAGTTCCGCGTTGTCGATCTGGAGCGGCTGATTCCGGCGATAGGCGACCTCGCCCTGTATCGTGAAACCGCTGGAACCCAGCTCACCGTTGAAGCTCGCGCCCATGAGGTCGATGTCCTCGGGGAACTCCCGGAAATACCGGATGGAGCCGGCAAAACCTTCCGGGGTCCTGAGTCCCGCCAAGTTGCCCGCGTAAAGGGACACCAGAGGCAGACGGCTGTGGATGCGCGCGTAGTAGAGTCCGAGCTCGGCATCGTTCAGGGCCGCCGCGAAGTAGCGCAGGGCCACGCCGAACTGCCCGTCATGGCCGGCATCGCGGTCGGCGACGCGCGGCACGCGCGAGCAGAGCCCCAAGCTCGTGGGGCTGGGGGCGCAGCCGGGATCGACCGTGTTGTCCCTGTCATCCCCCTTTCCCTCACGACCGAGTCCGAGATGGACGGTATCCGCCCCGGGACCGGTGGTGTCGTTGGTGGAGAAGAACGTGCCCTTCGCTTCGATCTCGGAGTGTTCCCAACGGAACTGGTAGAAGCCTTCCAGGGAGAAGCTGTCGCCGATACCCACCTTGACGTTGGCCGCGGGGACCGGCACGAGCACGTCCCGCAACTCCGAGCCGGCGACACGGTGCTTGGAGACGTCTGCGGGGTTGATGGAGTTGATGCCGCCGCGAAGGAAGACGCTCTCGCCCCAGCTCATGACTTGGTTGCCCAATCGAAGCGAGACCGGCACGGCGCCGGCGTCGAAGTCGCCCGCCACATAGGCGTCGAGCAACTGGAAGTCGCGTCCGGCGTGACGCCTGGCGGCGGCGGACAAGGCCGTGTGCTCGGTGTCGCCGTCGGCGACCACGTGATCGTAGAAGTACAGCACCCGCCCGAACAGGCTTAACTCCGCGCCCGGGTTTTCCAGATTGAGCTGCAGCTCGTGATTCACCTTGGTGTTGAGGGAAACCAGATCGCCGCGGTCGAAGTTGAGGTTGCCGTCGTCGGTGTTGAAGGAATACGCCTTGCCGCCGCTACCCATGCTGAACAGGAGATCGTCCCGGCCGGACACCCGCATGGCCGCGCCCATGGAAACGGTGGTGTCGAAATGTCCGGTGATACCGCTGTCGTTGTCGGGCAACGGCAACGCCGCGACGGAGCGAGGGTTGGCCGCACCGACCGCGGTCAGCAAGCCCGCGAGCACCCACGCCGCCCAAGTCCGCGTCCGCATGCGGCGGTTGCGGAAACCGATGAAAAACGCCAATGCCGGTCTCATCCAGTCATCTCCCCTGCTCATTACTGCTCCGCCGCCCGCTGCAGCGCCGCATAGAAGTCCCGGTACGGGGTCCCGGCGATTTCCTGGGGCAAGTCACGCAAGATCTCCACGGTATAGGCCCCGGGTAGCGCGACGCCCACCACGGTACGAACCAGGAGCTTGTCGCCCGGGCCGCCGTCCTCGTGAACGACGCCCACCACATGTCTGAGTCCATATTTGCCCCGGCCCGGTCTCAAGTCCCTCAGCACCATCGGCGCCTCCACGCCGCACCGGACATCACCCGGCCGCCGCACGAAGGTGTCCCAGACCGGCGGCTCACTGCTTGAAGCCATACTCGCTCCAGTTCTTCAGCACCTTCTCCCGCACCTCTTCGGAAAAGATCGAATCCAGGGTCGCCTTCACCGGCGTCTCCCACTCCCGTGACCACTCCCCGGGCCAGGTGCAGTCGTACAGCACGGTGGCGCCCTTCTGTGCCGCCCGCTCAGCCTGGCTGTAGCAGGGAGTGAGCGTGTTGGCCCGGCCCTCGTAGTGGATCACATGGATGCCGTTGGCCGGGTGGCACTTGGTGGAGAAGGCGTGCAGCACCTTGCCCATGTCGAACACGTCGGTGTCGGTATCCACCAGGAAGAGCTTCGAGAGCAGCGCCCGGCGCGAGGTCAGCACCTGCAACACCTTGCGGGCCACCTCCTGGCCGCCGTAGTCCACGCTCATGACCGCCAGGTGCACGGCGCCCTCGGGCGGCACGTAGACATCCCGGACCGGCACGCCGTGGCGCGCGAGCCGGCGCTTGATGGCCAAGGCGCCCGACAACGCCGTGACGGTGGAGCTGTCGTCCTTGTAGCCGGTGGCGTCCACGGTGAGCACGGGCTTCTCCCGGTGGGTGATGGCGGTGGCGCGGAACAGGATGCCGTTGCCCATCTCACCGGTACGGTACCCCGGGTACTCGCCGTAGGGACCCTCCAGCCCCACCCGATCGGGCAGCACCTCCCCCTCGATGACGATCTCGGAGTGGGCCGGCACCAACAGGTCGCTGGTTTCGCAGCGGATCATCTCCACCGGACGGCCCCGCAGTCCCCCCGCCAGACTGGCCTCGTCGCCGCCCAGGGCGTAGGTGGCGGCGGCGGCGAAGTGCGACAAAGGGTCCGTGCCGATGGCGATGGCCAGGGGCATGGGCTTCCCCTTGGCGGCGTAGTGGTCCTGGAAGACCTTGCCCAGGTGGCTCGTGGGGCGCGGGAAGCCGGTCAGGTGGTGCGCGTCGTACACCATGAACCGGTACATGCCCCAGTTGACCCAGCCGCTGTCCGCGTCCCTGGAGATGACCAGGTCCCAGGTGCCCAGGTAGCGTCCGCCGTCGCCCTCGTGGAGCATGGGTGTAGGCAAGTCGAAGAGGTTGGCGTCCGCTCCCTTGCGGATTACCTGCTTGCACGGCGCTTCCGTAACCTCCACCGGATCGATGGGGTTGGCTTCGCCTTTCTCGTAGGCGTCATAGATCTCCCGTACCGTCGCGGTGGGAGGGAGACCCAGCGCGATGGCGATGCGCCGCCAAGTGGCCACCGGATTAACGAAGACCGAAACCTCGTCCACGTAGTCCGTCACGCGCTTGAACCACACCGCCGGGCCGTCCTTCTCGCACGCCAAGCGGCTGACGGCGCCCAGCTCCAGGTCCCAGCTCACCTCCTTCTCCACTTCCACCAGGTCGCCGGACTGCCGGAGCGCCGCCACGAAGGCGCGGTTGTCGTCAAAAATCATGCGGTCAAACGTAAGGGGCTGAAGTGATGATTGCAAGTGAACGAAACGCCTTCGCAAGTGAATGAAACGCCCTCAGCCTCGGGCCGACGTACGTCACAGGGATGACCGCGGCCATAAGCAAGACTCCCCCGCGCTTCATGCTAACGGCGGCCTTCCTCGAGCGCGATCAGGGTGAATACCTTCTTCATCTCCTGCTTCCTGAACCGGGCCGACAGGCGGCGCATGACCTCGCCCTTGTCCTCGGACAGCTTGATGCCCACCTGCCGGTATTCGTCCAGCACCCGGCCCTTGAACTCCATCTCCGCGCTCACCGTGGCAATGCACTCGTCGATGCAGGTCCTGAAGGCTTCGATCTCGTCGTCCGCGTACTCTTCCGCCAGCAGCGGATAGAGGGTCTCCCAGGTCAGCACGTCCTGACTCTCGAACAGGTTCCAGCAGGTGGCGATGACCGCGGCCTTGTTGATGCCGCCGACCCAGTGCACCTCTTCCACGGACTCGGGCTTGCACTTGAACAGGACGGTGGCGCCGTCCCGCGTGCGCACGTACCACACGGAGCCCTCGACCCCGGCGATCTTGCCGTCGTCCACGGCGCGGTTCCCGCGCTCCAGCCGCTCGCGGATCGCGCCGTACTCCGCCACCGGGTCGCTGCCCGCCGCCAGCGTGCCGTGACGCGTTGCCACGGGAACGTCGCGGGCATCCAGCACGGACGGCGACCGGGGCCTTCCATCCTCCGTGACGCCGAAGAGCAGGACGCAGTCCAGGGGCTCGTGGTACAGGATGAGATGCGTGTTGCGCCGGCCGTAAAGCTCGAAGCTCAGGGAGCAGCCGTTGATGTCCGCCAACTCGGGAATGACCGGATAGCGTGCCAGCATCTCCCGCCACAGGTCCAGGAAATCGCCGAAACGGCCGTTCCGCAAGACCGGGGACAGACGCAGTTTGTACGTGAGGTAACGGCGCCCTTGCGAGTCGCGATAGCCGTAGGCCAGCACGTTGGTGCCGTCGTACTTCTCGAAGATCTCGATCTCCCGCACCGGCGGAAAGTTGAACTTGCCCTGGCGGTCGAAGGGGTAGTGCAGCTTGGGTGTAGCGAAGACCACCTGCAGCGCGGGCGCCTCGTTCACGTGCGTGACGGCCAGCGCCCCGTAGCGGTGATCCGGCCTGCGGGAGAGAAAGCCGCGCAGGGCCACATCGTTAAAGGGATCAACGACGTCGAACTCCTGAAGCCATTTGGCGTCCAGTGACAGGACTTGCGCGGCAGCTTCAATGTCTTCCATGGCTGGAACGGTACCCATACGTAAAACCGTACCGGAAAAGCTCTCCCTCGCAACACCCCGCGGGCCGCACCCATGTCACGCGGGCCTTTTGTCCCGAATCCGCCGCACCTTGATCCGGTTCTCGACTCCGAGAGAGCGGCCCAACTCGCCGGGCGAAAGCAGCACGGCCTCCATGGTGAGGTTGGTCGCCACCTTCAGTTCCCGCTCAAGCTGCCGCTTGATCCCGTCACCGGCCTCGGCGCCGGGACGCACCTCCACTTCCACCGTCAGCGTGTCCTGCTGTCCCGCCCGGTCGACGGTGACACGGTACTCGCGGGTGAGCTGCGGCAGCCGCTCCAGGGCGGTCTCCACCGAGGTGGGATAGAACGGGATGCCGCTCACCTTGACCATGTCGCTCAGGCGGCCCCGGAGCTTGGAGATGCGCCGGAAGGTGCGGCCACAACCGCATTCACCCTCGATGAACGTGCACAGGTCCTCGATGTTGTAGCGTATCACCGGCGCCGCCTCCTTGAAGAGGCAGGTGACGACGAGCACGCCCTCCTGTCCCGGCGGCACCGGCTCGTGGGTGGCCGGGTCGAGCACCTCGAAGATGTAGGCGTCCTCGTTCACGTGGTAGCCGTTTCGTTCCTCGCACTCGAAGGTCGGGGAGCCGGTCTCCACGCTGCCGAAGTTGTCGTACGCGGATACGCCCCAGCGGCCTTCGATGGCCCGCCGCGCGGCCTCGGTCATGGTCTCGGAGGTATGGATCGTGCGCCGCAGGCGGAAGTCCTTCCGGAGGTCGAAACCCTGCACCTCGGCCACGTCCGCCAGATGGAGCACGTAGGACGGTGTCCCGGCCAGCACGGTCACGCCCCAGTCCCGGGCGATCTTCACCTGCCGCTCGCTCGGAGTGACGCTGCCGCTGCCCGTGGGCACCACGAGCGCACCCAGGCGCATGGCGCCCTCGGAAGCCGTGAACCCGACAATGAAGAGCGTATAGGCGAAGACGACCTGAAGGATGTCCCCTTCCCTCACCCCCTGGGCATGGAAGCGCCGACTCCACAGCCGGGCGATGATGTCCCAGTCGTTGCGCGTGAAAAAGAACGGCTTGGGGTTGCCCGAGGTTCCCGAGCTGGCCTGGACCCGCACCGCCGGGAAGTCGCCCTGGTAGTCGCCGAAGGGCGGATGAAGCCTGAGGCTGTCCTCGAAGTCGCTCTTGCGGATGACCGGGAGCTTCAGGATGTCGTCGGCGGTGCGGATGTCGTCGGGCGCGATGCCCGATGCCTTCCAGCGGTCGCGGTAGAAGGGAATGCGGTCCCAGGACCGCCGCACCAGGGCCGCCAGGCGCTCACCCTGGAGTTGCCGGATGACGTCAGGCGTCGCGGTCTCGACCTCCCGGCTCTCCGGCGCGCCGGGATAGGGTACAGCCGCGGCCATCACCAACGACCTTGTCGAAACGAAAACCCGAACGGCACGCTACTTCCGCTGCGACACAACATCGTTCAACGTCGCCTCGGCCGCATTGAACATGTCCGCAAGAACCTGCTGCCGCCGCGCCCTCAATTGTTCAACCCGCTGCCACAGCACCTCCGTGATCTCGGCGAGAGCTCGCTCGCGTGTCTCGGCGGAAAGGGTGGTGCCGTTCCTGAACTCGTACTTCTCCACCGTGAACTCGGCGATGTCGACGATGTTGTCGCCGGCAACGTTGAAATCCGCGGAGTTTCGAATCTTGCCGATCTTGGTTTCCATTTCCTTCGCGGCGTCAGCCATCATTTCCTCCCCTGAGAGTTGCCTCCGCTTCTTGGGCTGCTCCATCGGACGAACGGACTAGCCGCTCTCCAAGGCCTCCACCGCCGAAACCTGCGAATCGTAGACCTGTATGACCTTGTCGAAGCCGCTCACTTCGACAATTCCGCGAACTCCCTCCTGCAGCGCGCAAATGGCAAACTTCTTCCCCGGTCCGGTGAACTTCCTGGCAATGGTCAGGGCGACTCTCAGGCCGGCGCTGCTGAGAAACGTCACATGCTCGAAGTCCAGGATCAGGGCGTCGTCGGACGAGTCGACTCCGTTTTCCAACAGGTGCTCGAAGAGGGACGCGTTGGCGCTGCTGAAACGACCGGCCAGCATGGCGATGACGATCTCGCCCTTCCTGCCCCATTTGACATCGACGTCCATGCGTTCCAACTCCTTTCGGCTCGGACGGAGACCCGGCCTACAACACACGCGTGGATCCGTCCCACGTCCGCTTCGGCCGCCGGCGCGTCCGGCAGCCGGGAGTTCTGGATTCGGAAGGAAACCGTTTTACGGCTGCGGCTCGATGAGCGACACCTCGCCGGTCTCCGCGTTGTAGCGACGGCGCAGGATCTTGTTGAGGTCCGCGCTCAGAAACCGGAACACCACCGCGGGCGTCTCCGCCGCGTGCGTCGAATGGATCTGCCCCGTCAAATAGGGGTAGACGACGCCGGGTCCCAGCTTGTGGACCTCCCTGGTGTGCAGGTCCGCTTTCTCCGCGTTCTTGCCGTCGTCAGTACGCTCGTAGAGAGAGATCTCGGTGAGACCCTGATAGGCGCCGTAGACCACCCAGCAAGGGCCGTGATCGTGGGGCAGGTTTCCGTGCCCCTGCGGGTGCACGTGACCCATCTGGATGAAGCCGTACTCCGGATCCCGGTAGAGTTCCCGCGACGGCTGCGCGTCACGGATGATCTCCGCCATCCAGGGATCGTCGGGACTGGTCGACGCGAGCATCCGCTCCATGGCGGCCTTCACCTTGAAAGGCAGATTCGCGTCGTTGCTGTCCTTCCAAAGCGCGCGGAGTTCCTCGATGTAACGGTCGAACGTGGTGCTGGTGGTTGCCGGATCGAGTGCCATTTTACACCTCCTCGTGTGAGTACCTGCGACACCTGTTGCCAGCCGCAACGGCAAGGGCGGACCGATTATACATAAACGTACCGGAGAATCATAGAGTCATCGCGAGCCGACACGCAAACACAAATATCGATACTATTATGTGTCATTGCCTTTTGGACATTATTGGAAACGCCATCAGGCACAAGAACACCCGCGGCCGCACCACCGCCTTGACAACTCGAAACCATTCCAGGATCATCGGCGCTTCCGCGGCCTGGGTCCAGCGTGTCGGGAAATCGTTCTCCGGAGGAGTGCCCATGATACTGGCCATCGACAACACCGAAGCACAGGGACTACTGGATATGCGCACCACGTTGGACGCTCTCGAGGAGGTCTACCGCGACCTCGGCACGGGAGCGGTCATCACCAGCCCGCGCATCGACCTCCTCACTCCCGATTCCTATGCGGACGAGGACGGGAACACCCTGCCGGGCGCCCATAACCTGAAGACCATGTCCGCGTCCACACAGAAGTACGCCATGATCCGTTTCCTTACGGACAAGCTGTTCTGGGAGGAACGCCATGGCAACTATCGCCGGAACCGGACTCCCGGCACCCAACGGGCCCACAGCGTGACGCGCGGATTGCTGTTTCTGTTCAGCGTGGAAACGGGCGACCTCCTTGCCCTGGTCAGCGAGGGACACATACGCAACCTGCGGGTGGGCGCGGCCGCGGGGCTGGCGGCAAGGTATCTCGCGAAGGCCGGCGCCTCCAGCGTCGCCGTGCTGGGCACCGGCTTCATGGCGGGCGCGCATGTGGACGCCATGCTGAACGCGGTCGACGGCATCAAGTCGATCCGTGTCTTCAGTCCCAACCCCGAGCATCGAGAACGTTTCGTCGAGGACCCTCGTTGGGAGAACTGCCCCGACGTGGCCGCGGCGGACAGCGCCGAGGAGGCCGTACGCGGTAGCGATATCGTCGTCATCGCCACCAATGCCCTGACGCCCGTCATCCAGACCGGCTGGCTGGAGCCCGGCATGTACGTCTGTACCGTGCGGCACTGCGAACTCGCGCCGGAGACCTTCGGCCGCTTCGACGTCCTCGCCGTCAACTCCAAGGAGAACCTGAGGCCGACGGCCTTTATCGCCAAGAATGCCAGCGGCCCGCTGCCGGAACAGGTCATGCTGGATATCGATACCGGGTATCCTCCCGGCAACGCGACGGAGATCGACTGGGGGCGGCTTCCGGACGTGCCTGACCTTCTACTCGGGCGTCACCCGGGCCGAACGAGCCCCGATCAGATCACCTGCTTCAACAACAGCGTCGGCTTCGGGCTACAGTTCGCCGCCCTCGCGGGCAGGGTCTATGAGGCGGCCGTGAGCGCGGGAGTGGGACGGGAGATCCCGGAGGATTTGTTTCCCGACCTGTTCTAGAGGTCGTTCAACCGGTCTTTGCGGGAGGTCCCGTTACTCCCTTGGGCACCGGCCGGAAAGTTCTAAGGACTCGGCGGCGGCACTAGCGGCGTCTCGATGGGCTCGGTCCACAAATGCGGCCGGTCTGCCTCTTTCTCGATCAGGATCCACTTGAGCCAAGTCTTGTCGTCACGGTCGGGATAGTCCTCGCGCAGGTGGCTCATGCGACTCTCGCGCCGTAGCAGGGACGCTTCCAGCATCAGCCGGGCGGTCTCCACCATGCAGCGGGTCTCGCGCAAGCGCACGAAGCCGTGGACGTGGGCGGCGCGGCTTCGGGCGCCGCGCTCGGCGATGGCGTCCAGCTCCTCCAGGGCCCGCCGCATGCGGGTTTCGTGCTTCAGGATGGAGACCTCGTAGGGAAAGATGAGGGACTGGAGCGCGCGCAACAGGTCGTCGTCGCTCTTCTCGTCACCGCCGCTCCATTCCGCGGAGACTTCCGCCTTGACCGAACGCGCCTGCCCTTCGGACACCCGCGGCCCGCCGAACCGCCGGGCGTCGTCCGCGGCGCTCTTGCCGGCGATCCAGCCGGTGCCGTTGCACGCGCCGATGTGAAAGCCGGCGAAGTGGCTCGCGCAGCTTGCCTGCGCCAGTCCCGCGGCCAGGAGGCCCGGGACCGAGGAGCGGCAGGCCGCGTCGGTCTTGATCCCCAGCTTGGTCATCTGGAACAGCGGGTAGTACTCGGTCCTGCCGAACATGTCGATGCGCGCCCGGTCGCCGAGCTTGCGGAAGAAGTAGTCCATCCACGCCACCGAGCTCTGGAGGTATTGCCCGCGCTCTTCTTCCGGGATGAGGGACATGTCCAGGTAGAGAGGCGTTCTCCCCTCCTTCTTCTCTTGCACCATGGCCTTGCTCAGCGCCTGCACGTCGGCCCGGTCCGCCCAGTCGGGCTCGTAGTGTTCCATGAACGGCTCGCCCTGGGCGTTGACGAACCGGGCGCCGTCCTGGATGGCGAAGGTGATGCCCTCGAAATAGAACTTGGGGGTGCCCGGCCGGAGATAGCCGAACTCGGCGTTGGTGAGCACCGCGCCCGCGTCGTAGGCCAGGTGCGTGCCGGTGCCGGTGAGGTCCCGAACAAAGCCGGCGCGGAACGTGACGCTGTTGGTTGCCAGCACGGTGGCCCCGGCGCGCACGATCACGAACGCGCCGGTGCGCCCGTCCACGCCGAAGGCGCCGGTCACGCGCCCGCCGTCATCCCGGGCGAGATCCGTGACGAACACCCGCTCCAGCAGGTCCACGCCCTCGGCCTCCAACGCCTTGCGCAGGCGCCAGCAGTATTCCAGCCCGCCGCCGTCGGGCTTGAGCACCTTGGTGATCTTGAGGCCGCGCGTGGGCCGGCGGATGAACTGTCCGTCCTCTTTCGGGAACACGAGCCCCATCTTCTCCATCTCCAGCAACTGGAAGTGAGAGACGGACAGCACGTCGTGGATCAGTTCCTGCTCAGCGATCCACTCGTTCCCCTCCACGATGTCGCGCACGCAGGCGTCGAGATCGTCCTCGGGGGTCACGACTACCATCCAGGCGTTGGAAAAAGCGGTGTGCCCGGTGCGCCCCACCATGTGGGCGTCGAGCAGGGTGACGCGCCCGTCGGGAAGGTGCCGCTTGGCGCTCAGCGCGGCCCAGAGCCCGCCGGCGCCCGCGCCTACAACGAGCACGTCCGTTTCGATGAGTCTGCCGATGGTGTCAAGCATCTTCGGGTGGGGGAGAGAAGAAGCGCATCGCCGTGGCGGCTCTCGGGTTGGTCGGGCCGGCGCCGTGCGTCGCGGTTACCAGGGAAGCGGCCGGCGCCGCACGATGGGATGGACGTCGATGCACTGCACCGGGCAGAAGATCTCGCAGTTGAAGCAGGTGACGCAGTGCTCCACGTGCTTGAGCACCGGCACGAGCCGGCCGCCCTGCTCTTCCATGTGGATGATGTCCGCGGGGCACACCGGATCGCAGTCCCCGCAACTCGTGCACTTCTCGAGATCGATGTCGACGATCATTGTTTCGCCCGTGCGTCGGTGCGCCGGAACGTTGCCGCCCCGCGGTTACGAATCCAGCTTCAACAGCTTCGCCGCCGTGCCGCCCATGATCGCGTCCTTCTCGGCGTCGGTCAACGGCAACCCGCGGATGGCGTCGATGTAGTCCCTGAGCGCGCTCATGCCCTTGCCCGTGTCCGTGCTGACGCCGGTGAAGTCCTGGGGGTAGTCGGTGGCGAACACCATGCGGTCGGAGCGGATTCCCTGAAGGGCGCAGCCCAGGGCCACGGTGCCCCCTTCGAAGCCCGCCATGTCGAAGTAGAGCATGTCGAAGTAGTGCTCGAAGGGCTTGTCCAGGGTGCCGAAGCGGTAGGCCTTGGCCACCAGCCGGTCCTTCACGCCGGCGATGCCGCCGCCGAAGTGGCCGATGACGAACTTGAGGTTGGGGAAGCGCTCCAGCACGCCGCCGGCGACGATGCGGGTGGCGGCCACGGCCAGGTCCACCTCGCGGCCCAGGATGCGCGCCAGGTCGTAGTCCAGCAGCAGCCCGTAGCCCTCCGGCACCATGGCGGGGTGGACGAAGATGGGCACGTCCAGGGCGCTGACCGTTTCGTAGAACGGGTAGAGCTGCTCGGAGTCCAGCGGCAGGCCGCGGAACTGGGAGGTGGTGGCGACGCCGTGAAGTCCCAGGTCCCGGATGGCCCGGTCGAACTCGGCCATGGCGGGCGGCCCGCCCAGAAGCGGGGCCTGCGCCAAGCCGACGAAGCGCCCGGGATAGCGGTGCTGCAGCTCCGCCAGGCTGTCGTTGATGGCACGATTGTCCTCCAGAGTGGCGTCCCAGCCCAGGAGGCACGACAGCACCGACACGTCCACCCCTGCCTCGTCCATGTCCCGGAGCTGCATCTCGGCGTCGTAGAGCCGTGCGTGCATGGTCAGCCGGGGCACCCCCGTGTCGAGCTTGGCGAAGGACGGCTCTTCGGAATAGAGCCCGTGCTTCTGGGCGATCTCCCTGGGGACGTAGTGATGTTGGAAATCGACGATCATGAGAATCCTCGTGCTGTGGGAGTACGTTGTTGGCTGCTTCGGATGGCTATTCCAGTTGGCCGCGCGGCTCTCGCGCCGAGCGCAATGGTCAAAGCCGTCCAGAGTGTCCCTACGGCGACGGCGAGTACCCCTTGTCCAACCACTCGCCCAGGTCAGCGCCGAACCACTCGGTCGGCAGCTCGCGACCGAGCCCCCTCTTCTTGCACTCTTCGTAGATCACCGCGCCCGCGGCCGCGAACTGGATGCCGACCCCGGTGTTGCTCTTGTAGTAGATGATGTCGTCCGCGCCCTTGCGGCCCGGGTTCTCGCCGATGAGAACCTGTCCCAACTCGCAGATCTTGTCCCAGCCGATCTTGCCTTCGTCGATGAGGTCGAGTATCTCGCGCTGCTGGTTGTGCAGCGACGTCTCCTTGTTGTTGAGCACGACGAGATCCGCCCGCGTGAAGGTGGTGGCATCCGCCTCGGTGCGCCGGTGCACGCCGTCCGTGTTGACGATGGTGGTGACGAGCTGGCCGGGAACGAGCCAGTCCCCGTCGAACACCGGCGTGCTGGCGTTGGTGGCGCACATGATGATGTCCGCGCCTTCCACCACCGCCCGGGCGTTGTCCACCGGGCGCACCTGGATGTCGAGCCTGCCGGTCATCTCCATGGCGAACCGTTCCCGATGCTCCTTGGTGACGCTGTACACGCGCACCTCGCGCACGTCCCGCACCGCGCAGATGGCCGCCAGGTTCTGCACCGCCTCGTTGCCCGAACCAAAGAGCCCCACTACCCGGCTGTCCTCCCGCGACAGCGCGCGCGTGGCGACACCGGTGGTGGCGCCCACCCGAATCGCGGACAGGCTGAAGTCGTGAATGATGGCAAGCGGTTCCGCGTCCTCCAGATTGAACAGCAGCACGAAACCCCAGCTCCGGCGCGCCGGATACGGGTAGTCCATGCGCTTGAGCCCCTCCACCATCCGTTCCCGCACCACCATCGAGTCATAGCGCAGCGCCGCCACCCCGGAACTCGGCACCGCACCCGGAATGATATTCGCCATGTAGCCGTCCGAGTCCCGGTCCGGCGGCACCTTGTAGCGCGTGCGCGGCTTATTGACCGCGATCCCCCGAGCCTCCTCGGCAAACGCCCGCTCCATGTCATCGATGATGTCCTCCACCCGAAGGACCTGTTGCACGTCAGGGTCGGCGATCAAAAGCATTGGGATGTCTCCTTCGCGCACCTTTTCTTCCGTTGTTCTCTACCAGAACGCAGCCCACGTGACGAGGATACCTGCCCCGCACCTGCCTTGCCCGCCGCCGCGCCCCTCTGGTACATTGAAACCAATGTGTCGGCCGGAACCCGTTCCGGCACCGCTGTGCAGCCCACCACGAGCCGTTAGCTCAGCAGGTAGAGCATCTGCCTTTTAAGCAGAGGGTCGCCGGTTCGATCCCGGCACGGCTCACCAAATTTTTCAGGTACTTACGCGGGGTTCAGAGAAGGACGGAAAAGGGCTTATCACCAGCTCGTCACCAGGGAGAAGAAATGGCTATCAAGATCATGACGAACATCGACGTTGACGGCATCCGGTTCACGGGGCCGCGCGCGGCCGAAGTTTCCTTGAGGGTGGGATTCCGAGATGACAACCTGCCCGAAGACGGCAACGGCGGTTCCGCCGTCTTCACGATCCCGGTTGCATGGCAATGGGAAGACACGCTCGACACGCTCCAGGCTAGGGCCACCGAAAGCCTGATGGATTTCTCCGGCGACCTCCCGCTGCTCTTCCCCGACTACACGGCCTTGTCCAAAACCTGACAGGGGTGAAGATTCAGTATGGAACCCAAACGCTACGCGACGCGCGAAGCCGTGGCCCGGTTGGAACAAGAGGTAGCCGACGAGCTGCGGCGCCAATGGTTCGCCTTCCTGACCGGCCAGTGGGCCAAGGTAGTCAGCATCGAAAAGGACAGTGTGACTCGACAAGGGGGGTGCAGGCCATGAAACGGAACCCACGTTTGTTCGCCGTCGTAGTCCTCGGGTTGCTCTTGGCGCCTCCGTCCTTCGCCGCGTGGTACAGCGGCGGGACTCTTCACCGGGCCACAGTGGCCGAATGGCGAAGGGCGACCTACGCCAACAAGCTGGCGACGTCGGCCGATTGGGCGATCACCCGTCCCGGCGTCCGGGCAAAGGTCATGCGAAGCGGATCAATCGAGAACATCAGGCCATACGCGGTCCAGATGTTGACCTGTGTAGACGCCGCGGCCGGCCCTGCAGGCTATGGCGGACTTGGCGTCAGTGAGTTGGCCGCGGCTTGCGCAATATCGCTCGGATGGTGAACACTCATGGCCTCCAAGAAAGTAAAGTTGGTGCGCGACATCAGGCCTGGGAC
>JAJDXX010000120.1 GCA_022823055.1 Candidatus Binatia bacterium
AAGCCTGATCCAGCAATGCCGCGTGTGTGACGAAGGCCTTAGGGTTGTAAAGCACTTTCACCCGCGAGGATGATGACGGTAGCGGGAGAAGAAGCCCCGGCTAACTCCGTGCCAGCAGCCGCGGTAATACGGAGGGGGCGAGCGTTGTTCGGAATTACTGGGCGTAAAGGGCGTGTAGGCGGCCCTGTCAGTCAGGCGTGAAAACCCCGGGCTCAACCTGGGACGTGCGCTTGATACTGCAGGGCTTGAGAGCGAGAGAGGTAAGCGGAATTCCCAGTGTAGAGGTGAAATTCGTAGATATTGGGAAGAACACCAGTGGCGAAGGCGGCTTACTGGCTCGTTTCTGACGCTGAGGCGCGAAAGCGTGGGGAGCGAACAGGATTAGATACCCTGGTAGTCCACGCCGTAAACGATGTGTGCCAGACGTCGGGGGTTAGGCCTTCGGTGTCGCAGCTAACGCATTAAGCACACCGCCTGGGGAGTACGGCCGCAAGGTTAAAACTCAAAGGAATTGACGGGGGCCCGCACAAGCGGTGGAGCATGTGGTTTAATTCGAAGCAACGCGCAGAACCTTACCAGCCCTTGACATTGGCGTCGCGGTTTCCAGAGATGGAGACTTTCAGTTCGGCTGGACGCCGGACAGGTGCTGCATGGCTGTCGTCAGCTCGTGTCGTGAGATGTTGGGTTAAGTCCCGCAACGAGCGCAACCCCTATCCTTAGTTGCCATCGGGGTGGGCCGGGCACTTTAAGGAAACTGCCGGTGACAAGCCGGAGGAAGGCGGGGATGACGTCAAGTCCTCATGGCCCTTATGGGCTGGGCTACACACGTGCTACAATGGCGGTTACAGCGGGCAGCGACGGGGCGACCCCGAGCGAATCCCGAAAGGCCGTCTCAGTTCGGATTGCACTCTGCAACTCGAGTGCATGAAGTCGGAATCGCTAGTAATCGCGGATCAGCATGCCGCGGTGAATACGTTCCCGGGCCTTGTACACACCGCCCGTCACACCATGGGAGTTGGTTTGACCCGAAGCCGGTGCGCCAACCCGCAAGGGAGGCAGCCGACCACGGTGAGGTCAGCGACTGGGGTGAAGTCGTAACAAGGTAGCCGTAGGGGAACCTGCGGCTGGATCACCTCCTTTCTAAGAACGCCAGGTCCGGCCCCGGACCCGGGCTCCCTCGGGAGTTCCGGATGCGGGGTTTCGCAAGACGGACCGGGCCGAAAACAGCCGGCCGGAAGACGCCGCCGGCGCCTCCCTTCCCGACACCCGTCCCGGGCCTGTAGCTCAGTCGGTTAGAGCGCACCCCTGATAAGGGTGAGGTCGATAGTTCAAATCTATCCAGGCCCACCACTTGTCCGGCGCTCGCCGGCCGCACGGTCGTGCATCCGCCGCCGCGAGGCGCGGAGGTGCCCGGGCAGGGGCCGTAGCTCAGTCGGGAGAGCGCCTGCTTTGCAAGCAGGAGGTCGTCGGTTCGAGCCCGTCCGGCTCCACCAGGTTTCAGGAGGCAGGCCTTGGCCCGCCTCCAGCGGTTCGCCTGTCCGGCAGAAGCCGGGCAGTGCTGTTTCTGACATGGTCAATAGGCATTGGTTTGGGCATGTCGTGCGCGTGTGCGCGCATGATGTGTTTCCTGATTGCGAAGGCAATGCGCGCCTGTCCGCCAAGGGCGGGGCGCATGGCTGTCTTCGCCGAGGCGCCCCCTTATCCCGCCGGCGGACGGAACGGTTCGTCCGGCAGGCTGTTTGGGGGTGCGGATCTCGAGCAGAGAAGGGCGTTTGGTGGATGCCTTGGCGTCGAGAGGCGATGAAGGACGTGGCACGCTGCGAAAAGCCACGGGGAGCTGCGAGCAGGCTTTGATCCGTGGATGTCCGAATGGGGAAACCCGGCCCGTCAGGGCCATCGCGCGCTGAATCCATAGGTGCGCGAGGCGAACCCGGCGAACTGAAACATCTCATTAGCCGGAGGAAAGGAAATCAACCGAGACTCCGCAAGTAGTGGCGAGCGAACGCGGACCAGGCCAGTGCGCAGGATGCGATGAACCGGAACGACTCTGGAAAGGTCGGCCCAAGAGGGTGAGAGCCCCGTACGGGTGGATCGTGACTTGCGACTTGAGTAGGGCGGGGCCCGTGAAACCCTGTCTGAACGTGGGGGGACCACCCTCCAAGCCTAAGTACTCCTCGACGACCGATAGCGGACAAGTACCGTGAGGGAAAGGTGAAAAGTACCCCGACGAGGGGAGTGAAAGAGACCTGAAACCGGACGCCTACAAGCAGTGGGAGGGACTTCGGTCCTGACCGCGTACCTTTTGTATAATGGGCCAGCGAGTTAGTCTTTGCAGCGAGCTTAAGCCGATAGGTGTAGGCGCAGCGAAAGCGAGTCTGAACAGGGCGACAAGTTGCAGGGATTAGACCCGAAACCAGGTGATCTAGCCATGGACAGGTTGAAGGCCGGGTAACACCGGCTGGAGGACCGAACCCACCGTCGTTGAAAAGCCGGGGGATGATCTGTGGCTAGGGGTGAAAGGCCAATCAAACCTGGAGATAGCTGGTTCTCCGCGAAAGCTATTTAGGTAGCGCGTCGCGTATCGCCCACGGGGGTAGAGCACTGGATGGGCTAGGGGGCCTCGCGGCTTACCAAACCCAACCAAACTCCGAATACCGTGGAGCGCAATCGCGGCAGACAGTCTCAGGGTGCTAAGGTCCTGGGACGAAAGGGAAACAGCCCTGACCGCCAGCTAAGGCCCCCAAGTTGCGACTAAGTGGGAAAGGATGTGGGAAGGCCAAGACAACCAGGAGGTTGGCTTAGAAGCAGCCATCCTTTAAAGAAAGCGTAACAGCTCACTGGTCTAGACAAGCCGTCCTGCGCCGAAGATGTAACGGGGCTCAAGTCGCACGCCGAAGCTGCGGGTTCCAGGGATCGGGTATCGGGTATCGGGGCTTCTCTTCCCGCAGGGGGAGGGAGGCGCCGGCCGGATGCCGAAACGGCAGGAATGCCGGACTGTATGCGGCCGGGAAGCAAGTGGGCTTCCCCGGTTCCCGATCCTCGATTCCTGGGGCGGTAGCGGAGCGTCGCCTAGGCCTGCGAAGGCATGCTGCGAGGCATGCTGGAGGTATGGCGAGTGAGAATGCTGGCATGAGTAGCGACAAAGAGTGTGAGAGACACTCTCGCCGAAAGCCCAAGGGTTCCTGCGCAAGGCTAATCCGCGCAGGGTGAGTCGGCCCCTAAGGCGAGGCCGAAAGGCGTAGTCGATGGGAACCAGGCGAACATTCCTGGACCTTCCGGTGGTGACGGATGGCGTAAGTGGTCGCGGCTTATCGGATTGTCGCGGCGGCGAAGCCGTCCCGGGAAATAGCCCCGGAGCAAGACCGTACCCCAAACCGACACAGGTGGGCAGGTAGAGAATACCAAGGCGCTCGAGAGAACAACGCTGAAGGAACTCGGCAAAATGCTCCCGTAACTTCGGAAGAAGGGAGCCCGGTTCGTGGGCAACCACGGGCCGGGGGCACAGACCAGGGGGTGGCGACTGTTTACTAAAAACACAGGGCTCTGCGAAGTCGACAAGACGACGTATAGGGTCTGACGCCTGCCCGGTGCCGGAAGGTTAAGAGGAGAGGTGAGAGCTTTGAATCGAAGCCCCGGTAAACGGCGGCCGTAACTATAACGGTCCTAAGGTAGCGAAATTCCTTGTCGGGTAAGTTCCGACCTGCACGAATGGCGTAACGACTTCCCCGCTGTCTCCAGCGTTGGCTCGGCGAAATTGAATTCTCCGTTAAGATGCGGAGTACCCGCGGTCAGACGGAAAGACCCCGTGCACCTTTACTACAGCTTCGCAGTGGCTCTAGGGGATGACTATGTAGGATAGGCGGGAGGCTTCGAAGCGTGGGCGCCAGCTCGCGTGGAGCCAACCTTGAAATACCGCTTTTTTGTTCTCTGGTGTCTAACCGCGGCCCGTGAATCCGGGTCCGGGACCCTGCGTGGTGGGTAGTTTGACTGGGGCGGTCGCCTCCTAAAGCGTAACGGAGGCGCACAATGGTGAGCTCAGGCTGGTCGGAAATCAGCCGCAAGAGTGCAATGGCATAAGCTCGCCTGACTGCGAGGCCGACGGGCCGAGCAGAGACGAAAGTCGGTCATAGTGATCCGGTGGTTCCGAGTGGAAGGGCCATCGCTCAACGGATAAAAGGTACGCCGGGGATAACAGGCTGATACCCCCCAAGAGTCCCCATCGACGGGGGTGTTTGGCACCTCGATGTCGGCTCATCACATCCTGGGGCTGAAGCAGGTCCCAAGGGTTCGGCTGTTCGCCGATTAAAGTGGTACGTGAGCTGGGTTTAGAACGTCGTGAGACAGTTCGGTCCCTATCTGCCGTGGGTGTACGAGACTTGAGAGGACCTGCTCCTAGTACGAGAGGACCGGAGTGGACGACCCTCTGGTGGACCGGTTGTCGCGCCAGCGGCACAGCCGGGTAGCTACGGTCGGAAGAGATAACCGCTGAAAGCATCTAAGCGGGAAACTCCCCTCGAAACGAGGTCTCGCTTGAGAGTCGTGGAAGACCACCACGTCCATAGGCCGGGAGTGGAAGCGCAGCAATGTGCGAAGCGGACCGGTCCTAATCGCTCGAACGGCTCCAGATCCGCGCCCTCAAACAGGGCGGGCGCCACCGGCGAAGACAGTCGCGATCAGGAAGGAAGGACGCATCCGGACGATGCGTTGGCTTGGCGGTTATGGCGCGGGTGTGACACCCGATCCCATCCCGAACTCGGCAGTGAAAGCCCGTAGCGCCCATGGTACTGCGTCTTAAGGCGCGGGAGAGCAGGTCGCTGCCAAGCCAACCCATCGCCCGGTCCGTCCCTCTTCAACCGATGCCTCTGGCCGCAGCTTTGCCGCGGGGTGGAGCAGTCCGGTAGCTCGTCAGGCTCATAACCTGAAGGTCGTAGGTTCAAATCCTACCCCCGCAACCACCGAGACCGACATCTCCGGCATGGGGATGTCGGTCTTTTTCTTTTCGGCCCCGTTTCCCGCCCATTCGAGGATGGTCCCGAGATCGCCGTGCAGCACGGCGTCCATCTCGGCCCATTTCTCGCTGGGGGTGAGCACGATGCGCTCGATCAGACCCCGGATGGCGGACGCCGCCGCGTCGCGGTCCTCCGGATGCTCCAGGGCCTCCGCGAGGCGCGCCACCCTGCGCCGGTAGATGTCCGCGATGTTGGGGTGGATGTCCGGGAGGTCGGCGGGCACGGCGCCGAGCCGCTCGTTCAGTTCGTCCTGGCGCGCTTCCAGCTCGCGCAGCCGGTCCACCATGCCACGGACATAGCCGCCGTCCTCGATGACGGCGATCATGGACGCGATCTTCTTTTCGACGTCGGCCAGCTCCTTGCGGTCGCTCGCGCCCGAGGCGCGGCGCTCCCGGTTGATCCGGTTGGTCTCCTCGGCATAGGCCCGCATCGCCTCCGCAGCCGCCTCCGGTGCCATCAGCCGATCCTTCAGCCCCGCGAGGACACGTTCCTCGATCACGGATCGGCGGATGCCCCTGCCATTCGAGCAGGTGCCGGTCATGATGTGGTTGGAGCAGCCGTAGCGGTCCTGGCCGCGCATGGAATAGGGGCCGCCGCAGACGCCGCATTCGAGCAGGCCCGAGAGCAGGTGACGGGGCCGGTGCGCGCCGTTCAGACGGTTGGCACGAGCGGTTTGCGTGGCCTCGATGACGGTGGCGTATTGCTCCGTGATTTCGCCCTGGCGGTGCTTCACCGCCTGCCAGAGATCGTCGTCGACGATGCGGAGCTCGGGGACCTCCGCGACGATCCACTCCTCCGGTGGGTTGATCCGCGACACCCGCTTGCCGGTCTCCGGGTTCTTGACGTAGCGCAGCCGGTTCCAGACCAGCCGGCCGATGTAGAGCTCGTTGTTGATCAGGCCCGTGCCCCGCTTTGCGTGACCCCGGATGGTGGTATCCATCCAGAGCTTGCCCGAAGGGCCGGGGACGGTTTCCACGTTCAGGCGCCGCGCGATCGCGCGCGGGCTCGCGCCGTCGGCGAACTCCCGGAACACCCGGCGCACGATCTCTGCTTCCGTCTCGTTGATCGTGCGTTCGCCCCGCACCGGATCGCCTGTCCCGTCGACCGACTTCACCACGTCGTAGCCGTAGCAAAGACCGCCGCCGGAGCGGCCCTGTTCGACCCTGCCCCGAAGCCCCCGGTGGGTCTTCGCCGCGAGGTCCTTCAGGAACAGCGCGTTCATCGTCCCCTTGAGACCGACATGGAGCTCGTTGATTTCGCCTTCCGACAGGGTAACGATCATTACTCCGGCGAAACGCAGATGCTTGTAGAGCGTCGCCACGTCGGCCTGATCGCGGCTCACCCGGTCGAGCGCCTCGGCGACCAGGATCTCGAACAGGCCCCGCCGCGCGTCCTCCAGCAGCGCCTGGATGCCGGGACGCAGGATCATGCTGTCGCCCGAGATCGCCGAATCCTTGTACGCGCCCACGATCTTCCAGCCCTCGCGGGCCGCGCGCTCGCGGCAGACCCGGAACTGATCCTCGATCGAGGCCGCCCGCTGCTGGTCGGACGAATAGCGGGCGTAGAGCGCGGCGCGCAGGGTCATGTCTTCCGGTCTCCTATCTTTCGCCGGCGTCCTTCGCCGGCGCGTTGTCGTTCGCGGCGTCGAGCCTGTCCAGCTCCTCGCGCGCAATGCGCCGGCCGATGAGCCGGGCCAGCGTCATCACGGCGGTATCGATCCGCGCCTCCGCCCCGCCGCCTGCCCCGCGCCCCGCGCCGGGGTTGTCGTTCGCCGCCACGCCGCGCATGGCGACAATCCCGCGATCCTCGCTGTCCGGCATCCCTTCGCGCCTCCCGCAACAATACGCTCCCGGGAGTCGATTTGGCCCCGCGATTCGGCCATGTCAAACGGCACCGGTAGGGGATTTCCTGCATAGAATCAGTCCCTTGCGTAGCGCATGGGACGCAAGCGGGGCCAGGCGCGGCCTAGCGTACGATCAAAAGAAATTTCTTCGGGCGGCATCGCTGCCATCCATTCAAGTCAGCACGCGGAGCGCGGTTTCCGGCGCCTTGTCGAGCACCCGCAACAGGGCGCGCGCCGCCCCGGTCGGGCAGCGCTTGCCCTGCTCCCAGTTGCGGATCGTCTCACGCGGCACGTCAATGCGCCGCGCCAGCTCGGTCTGGGACAGCCCCAGCCGCCGCCGGATCCGGCGCGCATACCGCGCCATGTCCTGCATGGCCTCGTCCTCCCGCTCCTGGGCGGCGATCTCCGCCTCGGTGGTGGCGTCCACCCTGGCGGGGTCGATCCGCCCCTCGGGCAGGGTGGACGGATCGTCGGGATCAATCCTGACGCGCGTTGTGCTCATAATCCGCGACCTCCTTGCCATTGGCCTTGCGGGCCGAAATGATGCGAACAGCCGAACTCCGCATCGTGTAGACGACGACGTACACGCGCCCGTCGACTGTGCCGAGCAGCCGGTAGCGGTCCTCGCCATAGTCCCGCCGGCGATCCTGCGCGATGATCCGGTACGGATCGAGGAAGGCCCGGACGGCGTAAGCGAAGTCGAAGCCGCGACGCTCGAAACAGGCACTGCTCTTGGCCTCGTCCCATTCGAACTCCATCTCGACGCTATAGGCCAATGGCCTACAGTAATCAAGTCCGCATTCCCACTGTATTCGGCACCGGACTGTTCGTCATGTCCTGGGCAGGCGTCGCGCTGATCCCGGCAGTGCAGGGCGATCCCGTATTCGAGATACGCCTCCGCGCGACCGGGAAAGCACCCGCCAACGACTCCGGCTCGGGCACGCTGCCCGAGCATGCGGTGATGCCGTGCGGCGTCATCCGCTGGTGAGCGGTGGAGGCGACGGACGCGGTCATGTCCGGGGGTATCGGGAAACTCGAACTCAGCGAGGACACTGCGGTTGTGGCGATCTGTACGGCTCGACCCGCGATGTCGCAATGGGCAGTTCAGTCGGACTTCGGCATCGGGGCGGGTTCACGGCGCTGCGCGCGGCTTACACAAGGCTTCAGGCTGTCTTCGGTCCCGCTGTGTACCCTGTCTCGCGGCCGTTGCCTTCAAGGCATCGCACCGCCATCTGGGATCGACGAGTTGGCCTGCGTTACACTGCG
>JAJDXX010000131.1 GCA_022823055.1 Candidatus Binatia bacterium
ATCTGTCTGCCTTTTTCTGTCCTGCCCGTTCCACATGCCGCGAAACATCCAAATCCCCACCGACATACTACCGCCCACAGCCCGACAAGGTCCCCCTCCCCAATCGCTCACTCGCCTCGCTGAGGTTTTGCAAGTGGCTCATCTTTGCAACCTGGAATCGCCTACAGCCGGTCCTGCATCCAGTCCAGCATGAACGGCACGTTGTGTCCCCAGTAGTCGTGGCTGCAGTGGATGGCGCCGCCGCTGTGGACGTCCTCGTAGATCTGGAGGGTCTTGTCCTCGCTGCCGATCTCGTCGTACAGGCGCTTGGCGCCCTCCACGCGCATGAGCCGGTCTGCGGCGCCGTGGGTAATGAGCGTGGGGCAGGTGATGTTCTGCGCGACGCCCTCCATGGTGAAGTCCTTGAGGCGTTCGCGCGCCTCCGCGTCGCTCACACCGCCCAGCAGCCGCTGCACCACCGGCTGGAGGTGGTCGCAGAAGTCGTAGAGGTCGTCGAGCACGCTGTAGCAGCCGCTCCAGCCCACCAGCGCCTTGATGCGCGGGTCGAAGGCGGCGAGCCGGGGTGCGTAGTAGCCGGCCATGCTGATGCCGATCAGGCCGATGCGGTCGGGGTCCACCTCGGGCCGCGACACGAGGTAGTCGATGCACGCCTTGGCGGGCACTTCGTAGTCCGGTCGCGTGGTGATGCCCTTGACGTACATAGACGAGCCCCGTCCGGGCGTGTCCACCAGCAGCAGCGCCCAGCCGTACTCCAGCACCTGCCGCCCGCTGAAGAAGATCTCCTCGGCGAAGGCGTCGGCGCCGCCGATGAGGAACACCGCGGGCCACTTGCCCGGCGCCGGGTACTTGGGGTGGCAGAAGTAGCCGTCGTACTCCTCGTCGCCGCAGCGTACGGTGATGACCTCGACGGGCGGCTTGTGCAGTGCCGCGGCGGCACGGAAGTTCGCCTGGGACAACTTGAACCGCTCGGCCCTGACGTCGTTCTCGGCGATGGTGAGGAGCGTGTCGGACATGCGGTAGTACTGGTTGGCGTGGAAGAAGAACTGCATGGCGGTGTGTTCATGCCCCTTGGACAGCGCCTCCCTTGCCATGTCCTCGGTCCGCCGGGCCATGTCGAGCCAGGCGCGCTCCCACCCCTCCTTGTCGCCGGGCTCAAGGTCGCGGCACAGCCGCGCGATGTCGAAGACGTCGCCGCCACCCTGCTGGGATTCCGCCACGAGCCGGAGCGTGTGCGTGCCCATGACGTGGTTGGGAAAGAGAAAATCGATCATGATGTCTCCGTTGGTCCTTCGGCGCGAAGGCTGTCGGGCCGGCAGGCCGGGTTTCAATGTTCCACGCTTGTCCGTCCGCGGATTCGCCGCAGGGCAGGGGCCGGTCTGTTTCGCTTACGGCAAGCCGTACAGGCGCTTGGCGTTGCCCTCGGTGATGTTGTAGCGGTCCTCGTCGCTCAGGCCGGGGACGGCCTCGAACAGCGGCACCACTTCCTCGAAGTTCCGCCCCGTCTTCGGGTCGATGGCGTTCACCGCCCCGAACATTTCGGTGGCGAAGAGTACGCGGTCCGACCCGACCCGCTTGATCAGCATCTCCATGCCTTCGGTGTCGTAGATGGCCATGTCCCAGTAGACCCGGCGCGCGGCTTCCTCGAAGGGCTCCAGGCCTTCGCGCACGTGCATGCCGCGGTGGCGGTTCCACTGGTAGGGCACGGCGCCGCCGCCGTGGGGGATGACGAGCTTGAGGCCGGGGAAGTCCTGGAACACGCGCGAGCTGAGCAGTTCCACGGCGGCGTTGTGGTGCTGGCCGATGTAGTAGGAGCTGGTCAGGTGCATGGCCGGGTGCAGCGACGCGCTGGCGTGGATGGTGCCGGGGATGTCCAGCTCCACCATCTTCTCCCAAAGGGGATACCACCACTCGTCCGCCAGGGAGGGAGTCAGGGGTTCGCGGCCGCCGCCCACGTCGGGGTTGATGTTGCAGGCGATGAAGCCCTGCTCGCGGACGCAGCGGTCCAGCTCCTCTACCCAGCTTCCGGGGCTGACGCCGGCCGACTGGGGGAGTTGGCACACGGGGGATACCCGGCCCGGCCACAGCTTGGCGATGCGCGCGATGAGGTCGTTGCACGCCTCGCTCCAGTGGCGGCTGATGAGCTCCGACCCGAAGTGGTGCCCCATGGCCGAGGCCTGCGGTGAGAATAGCAGCCGGTCGATGCCGGTGTCGTCCATGCGCTTGAACTGGCCGCGCATGGACTGCTCCAGCTCCTCGTCGCTGATGTTCAGGTTCGCCGGCCCCGGCCGCGCTTGGCTGACGATCTGCCGGGCGCGAAACGACTGAAGCTTCGCCGGTGCCGTGGTGTAGTGTGCGTGCGCGTCGATGATCAAGAGTGTTCCCTCCACAAGTCGCGGTGCGGATCCGGGTCGTACCTGTACCCCGGCCGTACAGGACAACTACACTAGCAAAGCCCGGATGGACAGGCTATAGGGCTAAGGCCGGAGACGAACGCCCCTTGAAACCGACGCCCCGGAATCTTCATTCCCGCGGAACAGGGTGGAACAGGGTGTGTCAATACTCGCGAGGCGCCCACGTCACCAGAACGTCATTCCCGCGGAAGCGGGAATCCAGGGGGGGTGGAGTGGGGAAACACCGCGTGGGGACCCCTCCAGGACCCCTGGATTCCCGCTTCCGCGGGAATGACGATTCGGGGGTTGGTTCCGGTACAAAGCCAAGGAGCACTGCATGGCGGAAATCCCGCGTCTCAACGGAGTCATCAAAGCGCTGGAGGAGGGCCAGACGGCCTTCGTGAGCTTCACCTCCAACGATATCGAAACCGCCGTCGCCATGGCGGGGGCGAAGCTCGACGGGGTGGCCTTCGAGATGGAGCATGCGCCGCTGGACATTCCCGGATTGCGGCACGCGCTTCAGTACATGCTCGACCGGCGGCAGGTGGTGGAGCGCGGCACCCTGGCGCCGGCGGTGACGCCCATGGTGCGCATCCCGCCCAACGGCAACGAGATGAACCAATGGCTGGCCAAGCAGGTGCTGGACATCGGCGTCTACGGGATCATCTTCCCCCACGTCAGCTCGGTGGAGGAGGCGCGCAACGCCGTGTCGGCCTGCCGCTACCCGCGGCTTTCGTCCGAGCCACTCTACGATCCGCCGGGCATCCGCGGCGACGCGCCCACCCGCGCCGCCCGTTACTGGGGGCTCACGCAGCAGGAGTACTACAGGCGCGCGGACGTGTGGCCGCTGGCGCCGGACGGCGAGATCCTGGTGGTGATCCAGTGCGAGGAGGTGCGCGCCATCGAGAACCTGCCGGCCATGCTCAAGGAGGTGCCGGGCATCGGCGTGGTGCTCATCGGCGAAGGGGACCTGAGCCAGGAACTGGGCCATCCGCGCGACTACGACCACCCGGTGGTGGCCGACCACATCAACCGCATCCTCGACATCTGCAAGGAGCACAATGTCCCCTGCGGCCATCCCCACCCCAGCGCCGACAACATCGAACGGCTGGTGGAGGCGGGCTTCCGCTTCCTCATGCCCGGCGCGCCCCGCTCCTTCGCGGTGCTCAACCGCGCACGGGAGTTGACCGGGCGGTAGACGCCCCTTCCCGTCATTCCCGCGGAACATGCCGTGTCAAAACTCGTGAAGCAGAGACCCCCCGAAACGTCATTCCCGCGGAAGCGGGAATCCAGGCGGGGTGGGGTCGGGGCATCTCGGCCGTTCACCCTCCACTACCCCTGGATTCCCGCTTCCGCGGGAATGACGTTTCGGGGCGTTGGCGAAGCCATCCAGGGGCGTGGGAAAGGGCGACCAGGAAAGGACCGAAGAATGGCGATGGTTAAACTCGATCCGCCCGCGCGGCTCGACATGAGCCTCGGCAAAGCCATGTTCACCCAGCGGGCGATCCGCCGGCTCAAACCGGACCCGGTGAGCGACGAGGACATCCACATGCTGATGGACGCCGCGTCCAAGGCGCCCAGCTCGCGCAACGAGCAGAGAGTGCGCTTCCTGGTGGTGCGGGACAGGGAAAAGATCCGGAAGTTCGCGGAACTCTACCGAGAGGCATGGTGGGCGAAGCGCCCGGCGGGCTGGAAGCCCGAGAACTTCGAACCGGGAGACCTGCATCTCTCGGCCATGCGGCTCGCCGACGACATGAAAGACGTGCCGACGGTGGTGCTGGCGATCTCCACCGTGCCCGGACAGGCCACCTCGGTCCTCCCCGCCGCACAGAACCTCATGCTGGCGGCTCGGGCCCTGGGCATCGGATCCGTCCTCACCACCCTCCACCCCACGGTGACCGACCGGGTCCGCGCCCTGTTCAAGCTCCCCCCGGAAGCAGAGGTCCACTGCTGCATCCCGCTGGGCTATCCCAAGGGACGCTTCGGCACCACCGCCCGCCGCCCCACCTCCGAGACGACCTATTACGAGGAGTGGGGCACCCCGCCCCCGTGGGAGTGAGCATGCGGATTCATCCCCGCCTTGGGCAGAACACCGTGCTTGATATCGTCACGCTTTAGGGTTCGGTCGGCGTCGTTGTGCCACCTGGGCTACGTTTGCCGTTCCCTCACAGCCCGTACAGCGCCCGCGCGTTGTCGCCGAGGATCTTGTCGACGACGGCGGACGGCACCGAGCCGTCGGTGCGGAGCAGGCGCAGCGCCTCGATCTGGCTTGAGGTGTCGTTGTGGCCGTAGTCGGTGCCGATGACGAGGTTGTCCTCGCCCGCGTCCTTGAGGATCACCGGCAGGTCGTCGGTGGTCTGGCAGGCCACGTACATGCGGTTCTCGGCCATGATGTTGTCGGGGATGGGGCGGCCCATCTTCTGGAAGCGGAGCCGCAGGTCGTTGAGAGCGTAGGGCACCCACTGGGCGCTCACCTCGACGAAGCCCCAGCGGATCTTGGGGAAGAGCGCGGGGGTTCCATCCATGAGCAGTGAGTGGAACGTCCCCACCACCGGCAGCTTGAAGCGCGAGAAGCCGGTCTCGCCCTCGTAGAGGTCGTGGATGGCGGTGCTGTTGGTGCCGGCGTGGACGCAAATGGGGAGGTCCAGCTCGGTGGCGATCTCGTAGAGCGGGAACAGGTCGGGGTCGCTCAGGCGCTTCTCGTGCTCGACCCCGCGCATGAAGATGCCGCAGGCGCCGTTGTCCTTGGCGAACTCCATCTCGTCCCGCAGCGCGTCCATGGAGAGCAGGGGAGGCATGCACACCCACCTGAGCCGGCCCCGGCCCTTCTTCCAGATCTCCGCGAGCCAGCGGTTGTAGCTCCTGCACATGGCCAGCTCGGTGGCCCGGCTCTGGGTGCAGGGCCGCAGCATCAGCGTGGTGTAGAGCACCTGCACGTCCACCTCCAGCTCGTCCATGTGCTTGATCCGGGCCTCGACGTCGCGCATCTCGCGCTGGTCGGCCGAGGTGTTGGGGCCGATGTTGTTGTTCTTGACGTGCAGCCGGTTGTCCACCACCCAGTACTCGGGGCCGCCTTCTTGCCTGACCGCGAAGGGCGCGTACGCGCGTTCCTGCTCGGTCATGAACTCCCAGGTAAACGGCGTTTCGACCACATGAGCGTCCGCGTCGATGGTTCTCGGGGTCATGGCTTGTCTCCGTCTTGTGGGGTTTCTTTCAGTTCGCGGTTTAGTTCGGCGCGAGGTCGTACAGCCTCCGGGCGTTCTCCCCCATGATCTTGGGCAGCGAGCCGGCGGCGATGTCGTCCCGGGCCAGCACCTCCTTCACAACGTTGGGGAACTTGCAGTCGCCGTGGTTGTAGTCCGACGCGAACACCAGCCGGTCGTCGCCGATGAAGTCCATCACGTAGGGCAGGGTGGTCTCGTCGGGCTCGAAGGAGAAGTAGACGTCGCGTTGCCGGATGTACTCGCTGGGCGGCATGGTCAGCAGCGGCACCGCCGCCTGCATGTACTCGTAGTGCTCGTCCAGCCGTTCCATCCAGAAGGGCACCCAGCCGGCGCCGGCTTCGAGAAAGGCCACCTTGAGCTTGGGGAACTTCTCCAGCACGCCGCCGCCGATGACGCACATGACGCCGATCATCTGCTCGAAGGGGTGGGTGGTGGCGTGCACGAACAGCGCGTTGTCGAAGCGGTCGGCGGCGGCCGCCGGCCGGCCCGAGCCCACGTGGACGCACACCGGAACGCCCAGCTCCTCGGCCGTGGCGTAGAACGGGTCGAAGTCGGGGTGGTCGAGGTTGCGCCCGGCGGAGTGGGCCGATGTGGCCGCGGCCACGAAGCCGAGTTCCTCGACGCAGCGACGCAGCTCGGCGGCGGCCTCGGCCGGGTCCTGCATGGGCACGCAGGCCACGCCCTTGAGCCGTTCCGGCGCATGTCGGCAATACTCGTGCAGCCAGTTGTTGTAGCCCTTGGCGACGGCGCAGGCGTAGTCCTTGTCTTCCAGGAACGGCAGGCTCAGGAACACGGTGGTGCCGAAGTTGACCGAGATGGTGATCTGCTCGAGGTCCATGTCCTTGAGCCGCTGCACCGGGTCCCACATGCCGGTGGTGGGCTGCGGCGAGCGGTTGTGGGGCACGGCGCCGATGCCGCAACCCACCCCCGAGGGCTTGGCCCAGATGCGGCCCTCCATCAGCAGTTGCTCGCGGCCGTCGGCCTTGACCACCCGGGGCGCCTTCTTCTTGTAGGGCCCCTCCAGCAGGTCCTCCCACGGGGCGAACTTCTCCTGCACGTGACCGTCGGCGTCGATGATCGGGAAACTTGCCATGGCTGTCTCCTGTCCGTGGTGAAGGGAAACGAGCGGCCTGCATCCGGCGTTCGGATACAGGCCGCCCGTGCATGCCCGTCAACAGCGGAAAAGCCGGTTACTTGAGGTGTTTGGCCAGGAACTCGAGGCTGCGCTCCCACGCCAGGTCGGCGGCGTCGGCGTTGTAGGCCGCGCCGGTCTCGTTGCCGAACGCGTGCTGCGCCTGGTAGCGGTAGATCTCGTGGGTGACGCTGCCTTCCTTGAGGCGCGCTTCCAGGGCGTCCACCTTGTCCGGGGTGAAGAAGCCGTCCTCCAGCGCGAAGTGGCCCTGGAAAGGGATCGAGATGGTGCGCGTGTCGGCCGCTTCCTCGGGAGGGACGCCGTACCAGCAGCACGCCGCGTCCGCGGCGTTGGAGTACACCGCCGCCAGCACGGTCAAGGCGCCGCCCATGCAGAAACCGATGACCCCCACCTTGGGACAGCTCTGCTTCAGGTGCTCCACGGCGCTGCACACGTCGGTGTTGGCATCCGCGAAATCGAGGTTCTGCATCAGGTGGCTGGCCTCTTCCGCTTCCACCGTGACCACGCCCTTGTAGAGATCCGGGACCACGGAGGTGTATCCCAAGTCGGCCAGCTTGTCGGCCACGCCCTTGATCTGGTCGTTGACGCCCCACCACTCCTGGATCACCACCATGCCCGGCGCGTTGTCGCCGGCCGACGCGCGGTAGCCCGCGGCCTCCTTGCCGTCGGGCCGCTTGAACGTGATTGTCTCTCCCATGAGTCTCCCTCCTGGTTTTCTGGATTTGGTTCGGCGTCGGACGCCGACGAAGCCGTCAGAATAGTACGTCTCTGTTTGCGAGTCTAGTATCTGCCCGGGGGGCCTGTTTTGGAAACGGGGGCGTGGCACACTGCGGACCCGATCGGTCGGTGCGCTATTGGCGGGCGTAGTCGATCACGAAAAAGGAGAACGAGCGACTATGTCCGGCGCGTCCTCACGATCAATACGGTGGTGGTTGACTAGTTGTGTTCGAATCGTCATGGGCGAAACATGGAAATACTTTGCGACTTGATTCTGCCGTTCTTCGGAGTAGTCCCCACTCATCATTTCGTCCACAGACACGAAAGGACTCAACAGTTCCGCAGCAAAAGCGCGTTGCATTTTTTGCCGATAGCTAGTGCTGCGCGTCGCGGGTAGGAGTGGTTCGGGGGAACGGTTCATCTGGTTGCGAAGCACACGGTCGCCGATCAATCGAGCAAGGTCGAAACGTCGTCCTGTCCGTGGTCCCGACCGAAGCCACACAAGTGAGCGCCCGTATTCTCCGTCGAGTGCGAAAGAAATCTTGCTCGGATGTCCTCCGCGCCCTGCAAGCGTGTTCTTCGTAGCCCCCGCGAACGCCGTCAAGGTTTCGTCGTTCATGGGGAGCCCGTCTAGTTTTTCCTGATCGCGAATGCGCCGTGCGCAACGTTCGCCCAAACGCCAAGCTTCGATCTCCCCGGACTGCGTAGTATCCGTTTGGTTGTCCAGTGTCCAGTTCTCCAATGTGATCGCATCGCTCGGGTCGGCCTCAAAACCACTCCGCGTCGCGAGTCGTGCGAAGTCTGCGGGCCGAATCATGCCGTTACCGTCACTGACGCTGGCGGCCGCGTGGGCTGCAATTTCCCCTAACGCATCTTCTCCCAGTTCAGTTGCGTCATTGAGATGGAGGCGTATCATGTCCTCGTCGCCTTCGTCCGGTTCGTTGCGGAGTTGTGCTTCCAAGCGTCGGAAACGCGCGAGATCAGGATCCCCTCTCTCCGCTCGTAAGTCCTCCCATAGACGATGGAGATTGGTCTCTCCTACGTTTTCCTGGGCAAGCCTGGTCAGGATATCTTCTACGAACCCATCGATGGCGTCCTCCAGCTCGGTGGCCGGAACCGGCAGGCGTACCGGTGCCCCGAGATAGCGGAACATCACGACTTCGGGACTTCGGGAAGGTTCGGAAACCAAGAAAGACTGCACGCCGTCGGAAGAGATCGTGATGTTGGGCCATGCATAACCTTCACCTATCGTTGGCATCCGATGCGCGAAATCCCAGCGAGACATCCCAACTTTGTCACTAGGGCGACCGATTTCCCAACGAAGCCGCCACCAGTTCCACACCAACCATTCCGCGATGGGATAACCAGAGACAAACGGACCATGACGAAGTTCTTTCCGTTCGACATCTTGGCCGGCGGTTAACAAGTGATTGTACGCGGTCACCGCAAACAAACCGAATGTGGCTCGTTCTTCCTGTGATCCGAAATCGAGAACTTCGGGAGAAAGGGACATTGTGAGTTCGCTGCTCATCTTGAGAGCCACTCCTTGGTGACGAGTTGCTTCATGGCATTCTCGTCCTCGCCAAGCTCATATCCATGATAGTTCAGGCTGTTTCCGTCGCGTTTTGCCTCGTACACGTGGCCATCCCCATCCACCGCCCAAACGTACTTCGGTAGCCCCCCTTGACCGTAGGTGCTAATCATTCCCCGTTTGATTCCTTCCCGAAAGAGTTTCCTTGCCTCGGTGAGTCTGATTGTTCGACTGCCGTCACACAGGGACTTGTCGGGCCGCGGATTTACCGGAGGGTGAAATTTATAGTCGGCTGGCCTGCGCTTGTGATGAGCGCTGCCAGTATAGACCACTTCGGCCAAAAGACGATCCAGAAACTCTGGATCGGTGTTCTTTGGAGCTATACGACGCTTGGGGTTGTTACCATGGCGCTTGGGCATCGAAACCGCGTGTTTTTCAGTAGTTCGCCGTACTCAAGGGCGCAGGTCGCCCGAGTCCTGCCAAGAGATTTTGTCTATCAATTTTCCGAATCGGTCACAAGCTTTTACAAAAGCTGGGCCAGTTGACCGCAGTTGACGCACGATTCCGATTCTTGTTAAGAAATACCGCGCATTCAGGGCTTTCGCTTCTTCACGCCCGCCACGGCGGTCCGAAATCAGCGGAACAGGAAGAGAGGGACAGGCAATTGACCGAGGATGAAGTACTACAGATATTGGACTTGGTAGAGAAATCGAACTTCGACTATCTGGACCTGGAGATCGGCGACCTGAAGCTCACGGTCAGCAAGTCGGGCGTGCCCGCCGTGCCCGCGGCCGTCAGCGTGACCCAGGCCGCGCCCGCGGCGGCTGCCGCGCCGGCAGCGGCTCCCG
>JAJDXX010000207.1 GCA_022823055.1 Candidatus Binatia bacterium
TCGATGAACGCCTTGGTGGCCCCGGTGGCGCCCTTGGCCGCGTAGTGGGTGCTGAAGAACGACCCGTTGCAGTCCTTGCCGCACAGCTTCACGGTTTCCGCCGAGCCCCAACTGTCGCTGCCGACGATGGGTCCCTTTACGCCGAGCTGGCGCGCCTGCTGCACGATCAGCGCCACCTCGTTGTAGTACTGGGGCGTGAACAACACCTGGGCGCCCGAGCCGCGGATCTTGGTGAGCTGCGAGCTGAAGTCGGTGTCCTTGGTGGTGAAGCTCTCGAAGGCGACCACCGAACCCGCGCCGTGGATCTTCTCCCAGGCCCCCTTGAAGAACTCGGCCAAGCCCTTGGGATAGTCGCTGGCCACGTCGTAGAGGACCGCGGCCTTGGTGAACTTGAACTCGTTGGTGATGAAGTTCGCCAGCACGGGCCCCTGGAACGGGTCCAGGAACGGCGCGCGGAAGACGTACGGCCGGTCCTTGGTGGTGTTGGGGTTGGTGGACCACGGACTGATCATCGGAGTTGCGCGGTCCTGGGCCACGCCGCCCGCGGGGACCGCCTGCTTGGACGACTGCGGGCCGACGATGGCCAGCACCTCGTCCTCGGTGATGAGCTTGGTGGCGGCCTTCACCGCGGATTCGGCCTTGGACTCGTTGTCCTCGATGACGATCTCCACCGCGTGCTTCTTGCCTCCGACCTCGAGGCCGCCGGCGGCCTTGATATCCTCCAGCCACATTTCGGCGGCGAACTTCGAGCCCTCGCCGACCTTCGGGATGTCACCGGTCAACGGGATGTTGAGGCCGATCTTGATGGTCTGTGCCGAGACGCTCGCGGACAGGGCGAGAAGAGCGGCACCCATCAGAACAGACAACAGAGCTTTCGGTTTCATAGCTTCCTCCTTTCCTGCGGTTGCCTGCGTTCGCCTGTGTTTCAGGAAAAATCCTATCACCTTCTGTCACCGTTGCAACCCAGGGACAACGATTTTCGGCTCGTGAAACCCGCTTCCGCACCCGGTCTTTCCGCGGCGCTGGACGCCATTGCTCCGACGGGCTCCTAACGCCGTTCCTCCGGTATCAAACCGCGCGGCGCGAAGCGCAAGACCAGCAGCAGCACAAGCCCCATGACCACCAGGCGCATGTGGGCGGCGCTGTCGATGAGGTGGATGCGGAGCGGGTTGTCCGCGGCCAAGGGAGAGGTAAGGAAATCCATCAGCCACAGGCCCATGGGCTCGGCTTCCACCCAGACGTACCACACCAGGAATCCGCCGAGCACGGCGCCCCAGTTGTTGCCGGAGCCGCCGACGATGACCATGACCCAGACGAGGAAGGTAAAACGCAAGGGGTGGTAGGTGGTGGGCGTGAACTGTCCGTCCAGCGTCGCCAGCATGGCGCCGGCGATGCCCACCACCGCCGAGCCCATCACGAAGACCTGCAGGTGCCGCGCGGTCACGTCCTTGCCCATGGCCTCGGCCGCGGTCTCGTTGTCCCGGATGGCGCGCATCATGCGGCCCCAGGGCGATCGCAGCGCCGCCTCGGCGAGCCACATCAGCACCACCAGCACCAGCGCGAAGAGACCCGCGTAGCACAGCTTCACCACGATGGAGGACAGGTCCACCGGAGAGGCGCCGAGGCTGGCCGCCCATTCCCGGAACCATACGGTGGCTTGCAGGTCCACCTCGTAGGGGACCGGCCGAGGCAGGCCGGTGACGTTCTTCACGCCACGGGAGAGCCATTCCTCGTACTTGAGGAAGGCGACGATGATCTCGGAGATGCCCAGGGTGGCGATGGCGAGGTAGTCGGCGCGCAGCCCGAGGCTGATCTTGCCCGCGGCCCAGGCCGCGCCCGCCGCCAGCGCGCCGCCCACGAACCAGGACAGGACGACGGGCAGGCCGAAACCGCCGAGGTAGCCGGTCCGCGACGGGTCCACGGCCTCGATGGCGCGTACCGCGGGCTCGAACAGCCCCCGGGCCGCGAAGTAGCCGGCCGCCACCACCAGCGCCACCGCGAGCTTGCGGTAGGCCGGCTGCCGCATCCTGCGGTAAACGAGCACCGCGGCCGCGATGGTGACGAGCGCCATGGCCAGGGCCAGCACCACGCCGGCGCCGCCGGCGTGCCATGCCGCGCGCACCGGCGGCATGGACACCAGCACCCCGGCCAGCCCGCCCAGGGCGACGAAGCCCATGACCCCGGCGTTGAACAGACCGGCGTAGCCCCACTGGATGTTCACCCCCAAGGTCATGACGGCCGAGATCAGGCACAGGTTCAGGATCGTCAGCGCCAGGGACCAGCTCTGGCCGGCGCCCACGAGGCAGATGAGCGCCGCCATGGCGGCGAACAGGACCGGCTTTCGCGGCGTCCGCAGCGCTTGGGCGACGCGGACGGAAAAGGGTACGCGGGCGTCGCTCATGACGACCTCCCGCTGAAGATGCCGGTGGGTTTCACCAGCAGCACCACCACCAGGATAAAGAACGACACCGCGAACTTGTAGTCGGTGGAAAGGAACTGCACCAGGCCGTCCGGGCGCCAGCCCTCCGGCCCCAGGTACGCCAGGAACTTCCGGTAGGGATACGTCAGCAGCACTTCGGAGAAGGCCACCACGAAGCCGCCGACGATGGCGCCGAGCGGGTTGCCGAGTCCGCCGACGATGGCGGCCGCGAAGATGGGCAGGAGCAGCGACAGGAAGGTGAACGGCTTGAAGCTCTTGTCGAGGCCGTAGAGCGTGCCGGCCACGGCCGCCAGACAGCCGACGATGAGCCAGGTGACCGCCACCACCCGTTCCGGGTTGATGCCGGAAAGCAGCGCCAGGTCCTCGTTGTCCGAGAAGGCGCGCATGGACTTGCCCGTGCGGGTCTTCTCCAGGAACCAGAAGAGCGCCGCCACCAGCACCACCGCCACCACCAGGCTGAGGGTCTGTGTGGTCTTGACGGCAAGGCCTTCCGACAGCCCGGTCCAGGCCTTGAACTCCCGCACCGTGAAAAGAAAGCGGGCGCCGTCGGTGAAGACCCGGTCGGCGGGACCGATAACGAAGCGGATGACCCCGTTCAGGACGAACATGACCCCCACCGACACCACCAGCAGCATCACCGGCTGCGCCCGCGTGCGCCGGTAGAACCGGAAGACCCAGCGGTCCGTCAGCAGGCACAGCCCCGCGGTGACCGCCATGCCCGCGGGCAGCGCCAGCAGCGCCGTGGGCAGCGGCCCGAGGGTCACGCCCCAGTGCCGCAGCAGCCAGGTGAACAGGATGGTGACCATGGCGCCGAAGGCCATGATCTCGCCGTGGGCGAAGTTGGAGAAGCGCAGGACGCCGTACACCAGCGTGACCCCGAGGGCGCCGAGGGCCAGTTGGCAGCCGTAGGCGGTGGCGGGGACCACCAGGAAGTTGGTGAGCAGCACCACCGCGTTGACGACGTCTTGCAACGGGTCACCCCCCGAGAAACGACTTCCGGACCTCCGGGTTGGCCAGCAGCATTTCCCCGGTGCCGGTGAAGCGGTTGCGGCCCTGCACCAGGACGTACCCCTTGTCCGCCAGTTCCAGGGCCTGGCGCGCGTTCTGCTCGACGATGAGCACGGCGACGCCGCTCTGGGCGATGTCGAGGATACGCTCGAAGAGCTCGTGGGTGACGATGGGCGAGACCCCGGCGCTGGGCTCGTCGAGCATGAGCGCCCGCGGCCGGTTCATCAACGCGCGGCCGATGGCCACCTGCTGACGCTGGCCGCCGGACAGTTCGCCGGCGGGCTGACGGCGCTTGTCCCTGAGCGCCGGGAACAGGCCGTAGACCTCGTCCAGGGTGCCGGAGATGTCGTCGTCGCGGACGAACGCGCCCATTTCCAGGTTCTCCTCCACCGTCATCGAGCGGAACACGTTGTCGGTCTGAGGTACGAACCCCATGCCCTTGCGCGCCCGCGCTTGGGGCGCCAGCGCTGTGATGTCCTCGTCGCCCAGGTGCACCGACCCCGAGCGCAGCGTCAGCATGCCGAAGAGCGCGCGCATGGCCGTGGACTTGCCGGCGCCGTTGGGGCCCACGACCACGGTGATCTCGCCGCGCTCCGCGGCGATGGCGCAGCCCCGGAGGATGTCCGGGCCGCCATAGCCGCCGACGAGGTCCGCGCCGATCAGGAAGCTCACGAAGTGCGCTCCCCGCGGGTCACGAGCCCCCGGCCGAGATAGGCCTCGATGACCCGCTCGTCGGATTGCACCTCGGGAGGGGACCCTTGGGTCAGCACCTTTCCCTCGGCCATGACGATCACCGGGTCGCACAGGAGCGAGATCAGCTCCATGTCGTGCTCGATGATGCAGAAGGTGTAGCCGCGGTGCAGGTTGAGGCGCAGGATGGCGCCGGCGATGTCCTTGAGCAGGGTGCGGTTGACCCCCGCGCCCACCTCGTCGAGGAGTACGACGCGCGGCTCCGCCATCATGGTGCGCCCCAGTTCCAGCAGCTTCTTCTGGCCGCCGGAGAGGTTTCCGGCCAGTTCCCCGGCCACGCGCTCGAGCTTGAGGAACTCGATGACCTCGTCGGCGCGGGTGCCGTTGGCCGCTTCCTGGCCGTGGATACGGCCCGGCCTGAGCCACACGTCCAGCAGGTTTTCGCCGGACTGGCCCCCCGGCACCGTCAAGAGGTTTTCCCGGACGGTCAGCGTGGAGAACTCATGGGCGATCTGGAAGGTGCGCAGGACGCCCTTGGCGAAGAGTTCGTGGGGCGTGAGCCCGGTGATGTCCTCGCCCTCGAGGTAGACCTTTCCGGAGGTTGGCCTATGGACGCCCGCGATGACGTTGAAGAGGGTGGTCTTGCCCGCGCCGTTGGGGCCGATGAGGCCGGTAATGGCTCCCTGCCCGATCTCCAGCGAAGCGCCGTCCACGGCCCGGATGCCGCCGAAGTGCATGTGCAGATCCTCTACGGCGATCATCGGCGTGGGGACCTCCAGCAACCCGCCGGACGCAGTAGAAATCCCGAGAACTCGTCATTCCCGCGAAAGCGGGAATCCAGGAGAGGCGGGGCGGGGGAAGCGCCACGGTAGCCCCCCACCGCCCCTGGATTCCCGCTTTCGCGGGAATGACGGTTTCGGGACCGCAACCGCCCGCCCGCTATAGTGACTACCGGTACTTGACGGTCGCGAACTTGCCGCCCTTGACGGCGATCTGGCGGTAGTTGCCCGCGCTCTCGCCCGGACCGATCAGCTCCACCGCCGAAGCACCGACATAGTCCACGTCGCCGCCGCCCGCGAGGATCTTGAGCGCCTTCGCCAGTTCGCCCGGATAGATCTTCTCGCCCGGGGCGTTGGCCACCATCATCACCTTGTCCTTGAGCTTGCCGCTCTCGGCGGACTTCGCCGCCTGCATGGCCAGCATGATCAACGCGGCCGCGTCGTACGATTCGGGCACGAAGGGGCTGTCCGACTTGACCTTGGCGGCCTTGGCTATCTCGTCGAGCTTGGCTTTTCCCGGGCTGTCGGTGCCGGGATGAGCGCCGATGGAGCCCTCGAGGCCCTTGCCGATGGCCTTGATCAGGGAATCGCTGATCATGCCGTCGGGCAGATAGAACTTGTCGAAAGCGCCGGTGTCGAGGGCGCCCTGTATGATGCCCTTGCCGCCCTGGTCGGCGTAACCGGCCACGATCAGGATGTCGCCGCCCGCGGCGGCCAGCGCCGCCACCTCGGCGCTGTAGTCACCCTTGCCGTCCTCATGGGGAGCCGAGATCGTGATCTTGCCGCCGCCCTTCTTCACGTTGGCGGCGATGCTGTCCGCCAGACCCTTGCCGTAGTCGTTGTTGGTGTAGGTCAGCGCGGCCTCCTTGATCCCCATCTCCTTCAGGATGTCGGCGATGATCACGCCCTGGCGGGCGTCGGACGGCGCGGTGCGGAAGAAGAGGCCATTGTCCTCGATGGTGGACAGTGCCGGGGATGTGGCCGACGGCGAGATCATCACGATGCCGTTGGGCTTGGCCACGTTCTTGAGCATGGCGGTGGTGACGCCGGAGCAGTCGCCGCCGACGATGGCGTTTACCTTGTCCGAGGTGACGATCCGCTCGGTGGCGGCCGACCCGGCGGCGGCGTCGCCGCAGGTGGAATCGGCGCGCACGGATACTACCTTGGCGCCGCCGAGCAACGCGCCGCTGTCACTGACCTCCTTCATGGCAAGCTCGGCGCCCGCGGCCATTTGGGGTGTCAAGGATTCGATGGGTCCCGTGTATCCAAAAACCACGCCCAGCTTGATATCGGCGGCATAAAGCGCACTGGCGTTCATGATAATGAACAGGATGGCAACAATCAGCCTTTTCATGACGACCTCCTTGGTTGGGAACGGCATGTTGGAAAACATTAGCCGAGTTGTCAGGCGTATTGCAACTGCCGTCGCGTGCTCTCAACCCGCCAGTTGCCTTACCCCGTTCAGCGCGGCGATCTTGTAGGCCTCCCCCATGGTGGGGAAGTTGAAAACGTTGTCGATAAAGTAGTCGATGGTGCCGTTGAAGCTCATCACCGCCTGGCCGATGTGGATCAGCTCGCACGCTTGGTCGCCGATGATGTGCACGCCCAGCAGGTGTCCGCCGTTGGGCTCGAACAGGAGCGTCAGCATGCCGTGGGGATCCCCGATGATGCCGGCCTTGGTCACTTCCTCGTAGGTGGCCACGCCCTTGGCGTAAGGGATGCCCCTGGCGTCCAGTTCGTCCTGCGTATAGCCGATCATGGCGATCTCGGGGATGGTGTAGACGCACATGGGGAAGCGCGCGCGGCGTCCGCCCGCCCGGCGCCCGAGGGCGTAGCTCGCGGCCATGCGGCCCTGCTCGTTGCTGGTGGAGGCCAGTGCCGGGAAGCCGATGACGTCGCCGGCCGCATAGATGCTGGGGATCGAGGTCTGGAAGAGCTCGTTGACCTTGATGAGTCCGTGCTCGGTGGTCTCCACCCCCACGTCTTCCAACCCCAGGACCTTGGACGCCACCTCGCGCCCGCTGGCCACGATCACCGCGTCCGCCTCCAGCGTCCGGCCGTCGGCGAGGGTGACCCGTGCCCTTTCTTCCGATCCCGACATCCGCTCGATCTTGTCGTACCACGCGTTCCAAACGAACTCGACGCCGAAGTCCTCCATGCGCCGAACGAGCAGATCCACGAGTGATTTTTCGGCAAAGGTGAGGAAGGAATGATCGCGCTGGATCAGCGACACCTTGCACCCGAGCACCGCGAAGGCGGAACCGTATTCCGCCCCTATGACGCCGGCGCCCACCACGATCAGCGATTCGGGCAGGGTCTTGCGCTTGAACTCCAGTGTGAACACCGAGTCGGAGTCGTAGATGACCTCGTTGTCCACGGGAATGTCGGGAGCGAAGCGAGGTCTCGATCCGGAGGCGATGATGATTTTCTCGGCCTTCAGCGTGACGGACTCCATGGGGTTCTTGAGCACCCACGCGTGTACCGAGTTGGGGCCGTCCACGGTGGCGTGGTAACCGCGGTAGACGTCGATGCGGTCCCCATCGCGATAGGCCTGAAGCTGGTCCTCCATCGTCGCGATGCGCCGCTCCACCACCTTGCGTACGCGCACGAACAGATCCGACAGGGTGATGTCCTTCTTCTGGGTGAAGTCGGTGCCATAGAACTGGCGGTGGCGCACGCCGCGCAGGTAAAGGATCGCTTCGCGCAGGGTCTTGCTGGGGATGGTGCCCGAAAGGAGGGTGATCCCGCCCAGGGTTTCGCGGCGCTCCACGATGGCTACCCGGGCGCCCATCTCGCACGCTTGGACGGCCGCCGTGAAGCCCGCGGGACCGCTGCCGATGACGAGGACGTCGTAGTCGAAAGGCTGCATGGGGTGTTGTCTCGCTTCAGCCTGTTGCGCGCGGGTTATGGAACAGCCGATTTCGAGCGATGCGTTGGCGGATCGTCGGAGCATGCATAGCAGATTGGAGGCGGAAAAGTCACCCACGGCATGAAGACGCCGTCACACCCAGGCTTCGGTCAAGGCGCGGTAGACCAGCATGATGCCGGTGCCGATCAGCAGCGCCAGGATGGCCCGGTTGAACATTTTCTGCGGGACCCGGTCCTGAACGCACAGGCCCACGTAGAAGCTCGCCAGAATGAACCCGGTGACGAAGAGCGACAGCTTCAGCGCCTCGACCGTGAACAGGCCCCAGGTGGAGATGGCGACCACTTGCCAGAACTTGGCCATGATGAACGCCGTGGAGATGGCCTTGACGAACTCGGCCTTCTCCAGGCGCAGGCCGTGGAGATAGAGCGCCATGACAGGCCCCATGGTGTTGGTGAGGCCCAGACAGAGGCCGCCGACGAACCCCATGACCGGCGACATGAACCGTTCCGCGCGCGGCGGCGTGGTCAGCGTGAAGGCGAACAGGCCCGAGGCCGCGAACATGACCACCACGCTCCCCAGGATCAGGTTCAGGGTCCACAACGGAAGCTGGGTCAGTTCCCAGGTGCCGAGGAACACGCCCGCCAGCGCGAACAGGAACATGGACGAGAAGCGCCGGAACATCTCGGTGGGAATGCCCCGGCGGAAGATCTGGCTCAGGTCCATGACCACGCTGGGGATCAGCAGCACGACGATGGCCATGCGGATGTCCAGCAGCAGGGTCAGCATGGGCGTGGCGATGAGGGGAAAACCCATGCCCGTGGCGCCCTTGACGAAGCCGGCGAAAAAGATGGCCGCGGCTACCAGGGCCAGGGTCCCGTCAAGCTCCACGGATCAGGCTCCGGAGCCCGGGAACCCGGTCCGCGGCGATTCCCCGCAACGGACCGCCGCGCCGCGAACCGGCCGGCAATGGTGGCCCGCGTGCCAGGGAACTCGCGCGGGGGCCACCGGAGGGTCGCCCCTACCCCCGGTTTGATCGGTCGGACAGGTTACTCGGGCTTCCATCGCTTCTGGACGTCCTGCAGCCGCTCGCCCCGCGCCACGGGCACGGCGCGTTGGTCCAGCTTGGCGCCGATGCGGTGGTGCTCGCCCTGGACCGCCAACGCCGCCTCGTCGTCCAGTTCCGGCGGCCACAGGCCCAGGGAGTAGCCGTGCCACGGATTGCCGTATTGGAGTTCCGGCATGCCCAGCTCCTCCCACAGCTTGCGCGCCCGCTCCATGTACTCCCGGGTGGGCAGCGACACCGGCGGGAACTCGGCCTTCTTGGTGGCGTCGATGAGGAGCGACGAGTCCTCGCTGTCGTAGTCGCCGGGGTGGCCGTGCATGCGCACCAGGTTGATGGGCGAGTGCACCGTCTGGCGGCCCTCGATGATGCGCACGTCCTTGTGCGGCTGGGAGCGGTGGCAGATGGCCCAGTTGACCGCGGCGAAGTTTTCCGGGTCGATATCGTCGTCCACGGCGATCACCACCTTGCCGAGGTCGTAGCGGAAGCCCAGCACCGCCATCATGGCCTGCCACGGCTCCAGCTTGTGGGTCTTGCGCATCTGCACCACCACGAACTGGCGCAGGTTCACAAGCGGCTCGTGCATGCCCACGCGCACGACACTCTTGAGGCTGCAATGGTTGCGCAGGTGGTCCAGCACCAGCGACTCCCAGCCCCGGTGCTTGATCTTGCTGCTCTCGCTGGGCGTCACCTGGCTGAGCACGCCCACGTAGTGGGGGTTCCGGCGGTGCGTGATGCAGGTCACCTCGAACACCGGGCTCAGGCTGCGCGGGTCCATGTAGCCGTGGGACTCGCCGAAAGGGCCCTCCGGCTCCAGCACGTCGGTGCGGATGTAGCCCTCGATGACGATCTCCGCGTTGGCCGGCACCTCCAGGTCCACGGTCTCGCACTTGACCAGCGGCATGGGGCGCCCCAGGATCGCGCCGGCCACCCCCAGTTCGTCCACCCCGTAGGCGATCTTCTGCACCGCCACGTAGGAGAGGCACGGCACCGCGCCGATGACCCCGGCCGCGGGCAGCGGCTGGCCTAGCGCGCTGGCCTTGTTCCAGTGGACGGCCAGGTCCTGCTGCGCGCTGATGAGGTAGACGCCCGTCTTGGTGGGGGACTTGATCTGGCCGCGGTAGTTGCCGACGTTGCGGATGCCGGTCTCCGGGTCCTTGGTGATCCAGTGGCACGCGGTGAAGTAAGGCCCGTTGTCGAAACCCGGCGTCGAGATGGGCACCGGGAACTCGTCGAGCCCGCCGTGCTCCAGCAGGCCCTCGCCCACGTGGATCTCCTCCTTGACCGGTCCCGTGTCCACCAGTTCCGGCGCCCGCGGCGCGGCCACCGCCGCCGACCACTTCTCGAAGCTCCTGCCCGGCTCGCAGCCCATGCCCAGTGCGTAGATGGCCTCGTTCGAAGCCAGCGCCCCCAGCACCACCGGGGTCTCGTAGCGCCGCCCCTTGGCGTCCGTCACGTTGTCGAACAGGAACGCCTTGCGCTCGTGGTCCGGCAACCCCAGGAACTGCCAGCGCACCAGCGGATGCAGCTCCGTGTCCTTGTCCACCGGCGCCGCCACTCGCATCAGCAGGCCCTGGCGCTCCAGCAGGCCGAGATATTCCCTGAGGTCCTGGTACATGGTCAGCCCTGAGTCAATGGCCGAGTTTAGGGAGCGCGATCGAGCGGGAAGAAACAGCGCCTCCAGAGAAACCTCAACCCCTTTGTTGTCGATGATCGTGGAGGCGTCGAGGATCTCACTCCCCGTCAACTGCCCTTGAAACCGGGCTTTCGCTTCTCGCTGAAGGCCCGGGGTCCCTCGGCGGCGTCATCGGTGCCGCCCACCATGGCGCGGAAGCCGGCCTCGAAACGGATGGCGTCAGCCAGCGGCAGGTCGAGGCCCCGCAGCACCACCTCCTTGACCGCCTGCAAGGCCAGCGGCGGCCCGTCGGCGATGGACCGGGCCAGCTTCTCCGCCGCCGGCAACAGCTCGTCCCGCGGCACCACCCGATTCACCAGGCCGCAGCGGAAGGCCTCGGCCGCCGAGATGGACTCGCCAGTGTAGAGCATTTCCAGGGCCATCCCCAGCGGCACGATTCGGGGTAGCCGCACCGTCCCCGAGCTGCCCGGAAAGAACCCCCGCTTTATCTCCGGCAGGCCGAAGGTGGCCTCTTCGCTGCAGATGCGGATGTCGCAGGACAGGGCGATCTCGAAGCCGCCGGCCAGGCAGTACCCGTGGACGGCAGCGATCATGGGCTTCCACACGGGCTCCCGGCGTCCGGGATCCCGCGCCAAGGCGGAGGTCCAGAACTCCCGTGCCCGCGGGTCGCCGGCCACCGCCCGCTCCTTCAGGTCCATGCCGGTGGAGAACGCCCTGTCGCCGGCTCCGCTCACCACCGCCACCCGGAGCGCCGGATCGGCCGCGAACGCGTCCCAGACCCGCCCCAACTCCGCCCACATCTCCTCGTTCATGGCGTTCAGCCGCTCGGGCCGGTTCAGGGTGATGAAGGCGATGCCGTCCCTGTTTTCCAGGTCGATGTGGGATGCCACGGCCGTGTTCCCTCGCGGCGTCAGTCCATGAGTCAGTCTATGAACTTCGCCAGGGTTTCGCCCCAGATGGCCTTGGTCACGTCGAGGCTGATGTTGCCCGCGGCGATGTCCTGGATGCGCGCTTCGTCGATGGGGTAGCTGAACTGCTCGTTGCGCATGCGCAGGCGCTGGATGCCTCGCTCCACCATCAACGCCCGCGCCCCGTCCACGGCCTCCTGCGTGGTGAAGGCGTCGGCGATCTGGTAGATGTTGGCCGGCCCGTGCCCGCGCTCGTCGTCGAGCACGACCACGAAGGCCTTGGCCAGACGGTCGTTGAGCTCGCTGCCGTTCAACTGGGTGGCCGCATAGAACAGGCCGCAGCTTCCGCCCTCCAGCAGGCCCTGGGAGTTGATCAGCCGCGCCCAGGGCTCTTGCCGAGCTTCCTGTTCCTTGAACACCTCCGCCAGCCGCACCCATTCCTTCATGTCAGGAAGCGAGGGGTCGGGGGTCCAGCGGTTGTAGCGGCGCACCACCTCCTTGATGTCCACCGGCTCGCCGGTCAGCCACTCGACGATGTCCACGCACAGGTTGCCGTGGTTAAGCTCCTGCTTGGTACGCCAGAGGTTCTCCTCCAGCCAGTTGCGGTCCACGTCGCCGCCCCACTTGTCCACCCAGTACTGGTCCGAGGCCGTCAGGTCGCCTCCCACCTTCTCGACGATCTCCTTGAGGCCCGTGAAGGTGCTCTCGATCTCCCGGCCCGCCTGCTTGGTGAGCCACAAGACTTCCTTTTCGGTGTCCCGCTGGTCCCAGTTGAAGTAGGTCTCGGCGATCTCCGCCTCGCCGGCGGCGAAGATCGCCGAGACCCGCGCCAGATCCCTCGTCGCCCGTTCCGTAAAGCCGTTCCCCGCGTCGCTCATGTGCTGTCTCCTCTTGTGCGTGTGTGTTGTTGCCGTTCCCGTACCGCCCGCCAGATGTTCTCCGGCTTGAGCGGCAGACTCATGATCTTTACCCCCAGCGGTGCCAGCGCGTCCTCGATGGCGCTGGCCAGCACCACCGGCGGGCCGATGGCGCCGATCTCGCCCACCCCCTTGAAGCCGCCCGGGGTGAAGGGCGCCGGGGTGACCATGTGATGGATCTCCAGGTCCGGCATCTCCGCGGCCGACGGAATCAGGTAGTCGGCGAAGGTCCCGGACAGGAGCTGTCCCTGTTCGTCATACACCAGCTCTTCGAGAAACGCGCCCCCCACGCCGTGGGAGACGGCGCCGGTAATCTGGGTGTCGACGATCATGGGGTTCACCATGTTGCCGGAGTCGTCCACGGTCAGGTACTTGAGCACCGTGGTCTCGCCGGTGCCGGCGTCCACTTCCACGTAGGCCACGTGGACGGCGTAGGGGAACGTCGAGAAGTTCGACGTGCGGCCCTTGGCGTCGGGCTCGAAGCTGGTGTTGGGGTTGATGAAGTAGTGGGTGTCGTGCAGGCCCGGGTCCATGTTCCCGGGCAGCCGGTTGATGGAGTAGTAGGCGATGTTGGCGATTTCCTTGATGCTGAGGCCGGCGCCGGTCTTCTCCGTGTTCAGCACCATGCCGCCGGTGCATTCGAGGGCCTCCGGATGGGTCCTGAGCACGTGCGCGGCGATGGCGAGCATCTTCCGGCGCACCGCCTGGCAGGCCTTGGTGGCCGCCGAAATGGTCACGGTGGAGAACCGGCTGGCGTAGGAGCCGCTGGACGACGATACCAGCGCGCTGTCCCCCTCGAACACCTGCACGTCCTCGAAGCGCACCCCCAGCTCGTCGGCCACCACCTGGGACAGGGTGGTCTTGTGGCTCATGCTCATGTTCACGTCGCCCGAGAACACCCAGGCCTTGCCCACCGGGTCCACCCGCACGGTCACGGTCTCGTAGCCCGCGTTGTAGGCGTTGGGGCGAAGCGAACTGAGTGGCTCCAGCATGAACGCCAGGCCGACGCCGCGATAGCGGCCCTGCCGGCGGTTCCGATCCCGGTCCGCCAGCAGGCCGGCGTAGTCCGACTTCTCCAGCGCCATGCCCAGGCACGCGGGGTAGTCGCCGCTGTCGTAGGTGGAGCCGGTGACGCAGGTGTAGGGGAACTCGTGGGGCTGCACCAGGTTGCGCCGGCGGATCTCGTCCTTGCCCAGGCCCAGTTCCATGGCGGCCCGGTCCATCACCCGCTCCATGATGAAGTTGGACTCGGCCTTGCCGTTGGCCCGGTGGGGGCCGGCGGCGGTCTTGTTGGTGACCACGCCGAAGGAGGCGGTGGCGTAGTTCTCGACGCGGTAGGGTCCGGGAATGAAGTTGGCGGTGACGAAGGCCAGGGAGGTGCCGCCGCTGGGGTAGGCGGCGCCGAGGTCGACGATGACCTTGGTCTTGAGGGCGGTGATGCGCCCGGACTCGTCGAAGCCGGCCTCCGCGTAGTCCACCTGGGCGCGGGAGTGGTGCGACGCCGCCATGTGCTCGCTCCGGCTCTCGCGCCAGCCCACCGGGCGGTCGAACTGGAGGGACAGGAGCGGCATCAGCACTTCCTCGGGATAGAAGGCCCACTTGATGCCGAAGCCCCCGCCCATGGCTGGCGAGATCACGCGGATCTTGAGGTCGGCGCGGCCGAGGGTGTCCAGCACGAGGTTCGGAAGCGCGTGCGGCACCTGGGTCGAGGACCACAACGTGAGCAGGTTGTCCCGCTGGTCGATGCTGGCGATGACGCCGCGCGTTTCCAATGGCGTCCCGGTGTAGCGGTGCTGCACGATGCGCTCGCGGATCACGACCGCGGATGACTCGAGGAGATCGTCCACCGGCCCTTCGCTGAAGCGGAACTCGTACTGGACGTTGTCCGGCCACTCCTCGTAGAGCCGGACGGATCCGCGCTCCAGCGCGGCCTCCACGTCCACCACCGGCGGCAGCGGCTCGTATTCCACGCGCACCGCCTCGGCCGCGTCGGCGGCCGCGTAGCGGTCCTCGGCCACCACGACCGCCACGGCCTCGCCCGCGTGCCGCACCCGGTCCACCGCCAGACAGTAGTGGTCGGCGAAACGCACCCGCGGGTAGTCGCTGGTGTAGGGGCGCGTGCGGGTGAACGGAAAGGGCGCCATGGGGCGCGACAGCCGCCGGATGTCCTCGCCGCTCAGGGCCGCCACCACGCCCGGCTGTCCGAGGGCCTCCGACAGGTCCACCCGGGTCACCCGCGCGTGCGCGTAGGGGCTCCGGTGGATGCAGGCATGGAGCATCCCGGGGAGGTCGACGTCGGCGATGTAGGTGTTCTTCCCCTGGATCGAGTCGAAAGACTCCTTGCGCTTGATGCTCTTGCCGACGTAGTTGGCCATGGTGGTCAAACAGGTCGTCCCGCTACGGGAGGATGCGGCCCCACCGTCTTGCAACAGGGTACGGACACTACGACTCCATCGTCTCCGCCGCCCGCTTCACCGCCTTGATAATGTTGAGGTACCCGGTGCAGCGGCACAGGTTGCCGGAGTAGGCCCGGCGGATGTCTTCGTCGGACGGGTGTGGGTTCTCTACCAGGAACGCCACCGTGGTCATGAGCATCCCCGGCGTGCAGAAGCCGCACTCCAGCGCGTCGCATTCCCAGAACGCCTCCTGCACCGGATGGAGAGCGCCGTTCTGGGCCAGGCCCTCCACCGTGCGTATCTCCGCCCCCCGGGCGCGGGGCGCCAGCACCTGGCACGACTTCACGGTGAGGCCGTTCAAGAGAACGGTGCAGGCGCCGCAGTTGCCGGTATCGCAACCTGCATGGGTGCCCGTGAGCCCGGCCTTGTCGCGGATGAGGTCCACCAGCAGGAGGCGCGGCTCCACGTCGAAGGAGTAGTCCGTGTCGTTGATGGTGGTTTTTACGGTGATCCGTTGCATGGTTCGTTGCGGACAACCACTCACTTTCAAGCCGTTATTCCCCGGAAACAGGCGTTGTCAAACTGGGCTCGGACATGAAACGGCAACATCGCCTCGAACCGTCATTCCCGCGGAACAGGCTGTGTCAAAACCCCATCCGAGAGAGGCAACAGCTCCCGAACCGTCATTGATATGAAAATAAACAATTTTTTACGGTGATCCGTTGCATGGTTCGTTGCGGACAACCACTCACTTTCAAGCCGTTATTCCCCGGAAACAGGCGTTGTCAAACTGGGCTCGGACATGAA
>JAJDXX010000020.1 GCA_022823055.1 Candidatus Binatia bacterium
TCGTGATCTTCCTTTCCCGCGTGATCGGATACGTCGTGGACCGCGCGCTCCACCGGGACGGGGAAGGCGGTTACGGCATGGGCTACTTCGTCACGGTGATCGTCACGCAGATCCTTCTCGGTATCCTCGCCAGCATGGTGGTCTACTGGTACTCGCGCCGGCGCGAGTACCGGGCGGACGCCGGCGCCGCGTATCTTGCAGGCAGAGGCAATATGATTGGCGCCCTCGAGGTGCTCCAGCGCAGCGTGGAGCCCGAGCACATGCCGGAACAGTTGGAGGCCATGGGGATCTCGGGCGTCCGCAAGGGCGGTCTGCGAATGCTCTTTGCCAGCCATCCCCCCATCGAGGACCGTATCGCCGCGCTCCGGGAAGAACGCCACGCCGCCGGCTCCTGAGTGAGCCTGCGTCCTCCCCGCGCGGGTTCTCCGACAACCCGTTCTCCAAACTCCGGCCCGGGCCCCGGGTTAAGCCTGAAGCGGGGTCCAGCACTACGCCGGCGACGCTGGAAATTCTCCTCCAGCGTGGCGCACCGACGACGCGGCGCCGCCAACGACGCCTGCGCTTGCCGCCGCAACGGAATCCCTATACATCCGCCTAATGGAAGCTAACGGCGACAGGGGGACGGAATGGCGATCTTCTCCGGGGAGTTCGGGCTGCAGTTCGTGCTGCAGGCGGCGTCCTACTACACCACGCGGGAGCTGGCGGAACTGGCGGAGCTGGGCGCGGAGCGGGGCTTCAAACAGGTCTGGCTCAGCGACTCGCTGCGCTACCGCAACGTCCTGAGTGTCGCCACCGCCATCGCGGCGCGCGCGCCGATCAAGGTGGGCACCGCCATCCTGGTGCCTTACTTCCGCAATCCCATCGACGTAGCGGACTCGGTGCTGGCCATCTCGGAACTCACCGACGGCCGCGAGATCAGCCTCGGCATCGCCAAGGGCAGCAAGGGGCAGGTGCCGCAGTACCTGGAGATGCGCAAGCCGTTCCGCGTGGTGCGCGAGACCGTGAACTTTCTCGGAGCGCTGTTCCGCGGCGAGGAAGTCCAGTTCGGCGAATACCCCGCGCTGTGCGACTACTTTCACATGAACCCGCGCGGACACATTGAGCTGGTGCGGCCGCCGGCGGCGCCCGTGCGCTTCTACGGCGGCGGCGTGGGGCCGCGCTTCCTGGCCATCGCGGGCGAGACCATGGAAGGCGTGCTCATGGGCGGGTACTTCATCTCCATGCACAAGCTCGGGCGGCTGGAACAGGCCATGGCGGGCGCGGACGCGGCGGCGCGCGTGGTGGACCCGGACAAGAAGCTGCGCAAGGTGTGCGAGATCAACCTGGCGGTGTCGGAGGAGCCCGAGGTGGCGCTGGCCGAGGCGAAGAAATACTCGGCCCACCACATGGTGAGTCTCCAGGCCCTGGGCTACAGCCCCGAGGAATTCGAGCGCATCGGCATCGACTATGAGCGGGTCAACCGAATCCGCGAAGCGCTTCACTCCGGCATGACCATCGAGCAGGCTTCGCGGGAGCTTGTGACCGACGCCATGCCGCGCGCCTGCTTCGTCGCGGGCCGGCCGTCGGACTGCGTGGAGCCCATCCTGGAGCTGGCGGCGGAAGCCGAGCGTCTCGGGTTCGAACAGATCTCGTTCGCCAAGCTCGGGCGGGATTACGCCTCGGTGATCCGCTTCCTGAGCGACGAGGTCCTTCCCAGGTTGTCGTAAAGTCGTTTCCGCGCGAGACGAACGGGCACGTCCTCTTGAACGCTTCAGCCGCCGATCCGGCTTCCGCACGCGCGGCGCGGCTCAACCGCGCCTACCCGTGGGTGGTGCTGGGCATCTCGTTCATGACCGTCGCTGCCGCCTTCGGCTGCCGGGCTGCGTTCGCACTCTTCTTTGTGGCTGTCATCGAAGAGTTTCACTGGAGTCGCGGGTTGGCCGCCGGCGCGCTGACCTTGGGCTCCGTGGCGTGGACCCTTTCCGCGCCGGTGTGGGGGCAGATGCTGGACCGCTTGGGGCCCAGGGTGGTGTTCCCGGCGGGCGCCGGTCTCATGGCGGCGGGATTCGCCGTCAGCGCCATGACCCACGCCGTCTGGCACTACTACCTGGGCATGGGGCTTCTGGTCGGTCTCGGATTCGCCGCGCTGCCCATGACGTCGCAGGCCACGGTCATCACCAACTGGTTCGTACGCAAGCGCGGCATGGCCATGGGCCTCGCGGCGTCGGGCATCGGCGTGGGGATCTTTCTGGTCGTGCCGGCCACGGAGGGGCTGATCGTTGCGTTGGGCTGGCGCAACGCGTATCTGGTGCTGGCCGGCGTGATGCTGGCCGCGGTGGTGCCGCTCAACCTGTTCTTCCAGCGGCGGCGGCCCCAGGACATGGGACTGCTTCCGGATTTCGGCGCCACCACGCCAATGGGAAGCCGAGGCCCGCGCCGGGCACAGGACAGCGGCGGCGTGACCCTCGCCGCGGCGCTCCGCAACTACCGGTTCTGGGCGCTGGCCGGGGGGTTCGTGCTGGGCGCCATCCCGGTGCACATGGTGCTGGTGCACCAGGTGGCCGCCATGGTGGACGCGGGACTGTCGCGGGAGTTCGGGGCCTGGGTATTGGGCCTCACCGGGCTCTTCACCACCTTCACCATGATCGGCATGGGGACGCTCTCGGACCGGATCGGCAGCGAGCGGGCCTACACCATCGGCAGCTTGGCCTTGGTGGGCGGGATCCTGGTCATCCTGTACCTCGACCGGATGCCGGAGGTCGCGGTCGTGTCCCTGTACCCACCGCTGTTCGCGGTGGGTTTCGGGTCGCGCCAAGGGCTCTATCCGACCATCGCCGCCGATATCTTTCACGGTAAGCATTTCGGCTCGATCATCGGCCTGCTGGCCCTCAGCATAGGAACGGGCGCGGGCGTCGGCCCCTGGCTGGCGGGTTACCTCCACGACATTTCGGGCAGCTATGCCAGCTCGTGCTGGATCGGCATCGTCCTGTGTGTGCTATCGTTGGCGTGCATCTGGATCGTAGCACCCAGCAAGGGAGCGGATTGACAGGGCAGGACAATAGTATCGGGAGACGCCATGCCGAAGACGCTGATCATCGACGCGCATCACCACTGGATGCCGGAGGAACACTATCGGAACCCCGATCCCCTGATCCGTGACGGCGAGACCGTGGTCCGCCGGCCCGACCGGCTGGCCATCCGCAGGGGAGGGGTGCAGCTCTTCGGCCCACCCGCCATGACGGCGGACATGGCCGCCCAGATCAAGGAGATGGACAAGGTGGGGATCGACCGGGCCGTGCTCCACGTGGGCTGCTGGGTGGACTGGATTGACGTTCCGGCGGCGCGCTTCATCAACGATGAGATGGCCGGCCTCACGGAACGGTTCCCCGGCCGCATCATCCCGCTGGCGCACGTGCCCGCGCTGGAGGCCGGGGGCCGCCGGGAGCTCAAGCGCGCCGTGCAGAAGCTGGGCTTCCGCGGCGTCGGCATCAACACGCACATCCGCGGCGCGCTGCTGGACGACAAGCGCTACCATCCGTTCTACAGGCTGGTCTCCGACCTGGACATCCCCATCTTCGTGCACCCGTCCTCGGAGCTGCCGCTGGCGCACCCCCACGGCATGGAGCAGTTCAACCTCACCCGCAACCTCGGGCGCGCCATGGACAACACCATCAACATCGTGCGCCTGATGCTGAGCGGCACGCTGGAGAAGTTCCCCAAGCTGCGCTTCGTCTTCACCCACCTGGGCGGCGCCTGGTTCGCGCTCCGCAACCGCCTGAACCCGTCCTTCTGGGACAAGCGCGAAGCGGGCTACTTCGACAAGTTCCAGCACCGCATCTTCATCGACACCGCCCCCCCGTTCTGGCGTCCGCTGGAGATCCGCTTCGCCATGGACATGGTGGGGGAGGAGCAGGTGCTCATGGGCAGCGACTTCCCCACCATCGACCGCCTCGGCGACGCCGTCACCATCGTCAAGGCCGTCAAGGCCAGCGCCGCGGTCAAGAACAAGCTGCTGGGCGGGAACGTGGCCCGGCTGTTCCCGGAGAACGGCTGCTGAGGGCAGGGGGGAGCCCGCCGTGAAGGTCCTGATGTGCCCGCCGCTCCACTACGAGCCCGCCCCCGGCGAGGACGCGTCCGCCGTCATGGCCGAATGGCGCAGCCTCTACCGCCTCCTGCGCGACGAGCTGGATGTGCAGGTCGACCTGCTGGAACCCCGGCCCGACATGCCCAAGCTCGTGCTGGCTGCCAGCGGCGGCTTCGTCTGGAACGACACCTTCATCGCAAGCCGGCCGCGCGACGTGTCGCGGTGGCCCGAAAGCGAAGCGTGGGCGAACTTTTTCATGGTACGCGGCTACGCCATGCCGGAGTTGCCGGAGGGTTGCTCGCTTGACGGTGAAAGGGATCTGGTCGTAGCGGACGGAACGCCCTTCGCAGGCTATCGTTCCGACGAAGACCGGATGATCCATCACGCCGTCTCCGCGATACTCGGCCGTGAGGTTCAATCGCTTCGCCTGTCAGACACCTGGGATGGGCCTCTCGATACCTGCCTGTGTCCGTTGGGCGATGGCAGCGCGCTGTTCCATCCGGACGCCTTCGACCCGGGCGCGCGCAAGGCGCTCCACGACCACGTGCGTCGGATACATCCCGTCGATGCGGATGACGCGCCGCGCCTGGGATGCAATGCGCTGGTCACGGGCCGGAACGCGATCCTGCCGGAGGGTTGCCCAGGAACCGCCGCCCGCCTGGAGGAGGCAGGCTTCCAGGTCCACAACACGCCGCTCGGCTCCTATGCCCGGCACGGCGCCGGGCCGAAGGCCTTGGTCCTCAAGATCGCGGGCTGACCCGGCCGCTGCCTGCTCCGGCTCTTGCCCGCGCCTGCCAGGCTCTGCAATACAACTTTGACTTGTGCTGGCACAACCCTGTATACTTGCAATCGCTCATCGTGAGACACTTGTAAGGCTTCTTCGCCCGTTACCCGGTGGAAGCGCAGGTCGTGCTCGCCGGCATTCGTGACGCGTCCGACCTGCTCCGGCGTCTTCTTGATGGCGGCCATTCGGCCATCGCCGGACGGCTTGCCGGCGCCTTCCGCCGAATCGGACGAGCCGAACCGGCCGACGACATTCTCCGGGCGATGAAGGCCGCGGGGTATGACGTGCGTGAGAGCGACCCGTTCGTGCCGCAACAGGCATTCGGAGTACTGAGCCATGCCGTGGCGCCCATCGTGGGGCGCCTGCAGGCCATGTGGGAAGCGTCCCGGCGGCCGGTAATCGCGGCATTCCCGGATCCTCCCGGCTTGCCGCGAGACCGGGATGCCTATTTGCGAGCGGTGGACGGCATCTACCGGAGCGATGCATACCACTCGTTGTCGATTGAAGGCTATCGCGTGACCGCCGATCTGGTCGAACGGGTTCGTCTCGGCAACTGGAGCCCGGAAAGTCACGAGGCCGATCGGCAGAGCCGCGACGCCTTGGCCGCGCGGGGTTACTGGCAGGCGTTCCAGCTTGTCAGGGAGACGGTCGGCGAAGTTGTCGCCGGCGGCGACCCGGGCGGACTTGTCCGTGCAGCGCATCGGAACTGGTATCTCGAGCTGTTCCAGCTCTTCGTGGCGGCCGGTCTGATCGCAGCGTCGGCTCTGGCCGGCTACCGCAGCAGCGCCGTGTTTCTGCGCGGGTCGGGCCACGTACCGCCACGCTGGGAAACGGTGCGCGATGCCATGCCTGCGTTGTTCGAGTTGCTGGAAAACGAAACCGAGCCGTCAGCGCGCGCCGTGCTCGGTCACTGGCTGTTCGGCTACATCCATCCCTATCCGGACGGCAACGGGCGCATGGCCCGCTTCCTCATGAACGTCATGCTGGCGTCGGGCGGCTATCCCTGGACGGTGATCCGCGTCGAGGATCGGGACGATTATCTCGCGACGCTTGACGCGGCCAGCATCGGGATGGACATCGAACCCTTCGCCGGCTTCGTGGCGCAGCGGGTCCGATGGTCGCTTGAACGGCTCCCTATGGGTACCTGAACGTCATCGGAGGCTCGGGGCGGACGGCGGTCATCCGGCGGTTCGACAAGGTTCCGTACCAAGTACTCCGACATACTATTTTGTTACCTGCGGCATGAGGCGCCATAGATAGACAAATCAACGTATTTACAGTGAGTTAAGGTCTTTACGTCGCGTCACGGATAGGCTAGAATACCCTCTGAATCGCTCCCTGTGGGTACCTAAACGGTACCCGAATCGAGATGCACAGGAGGGCATCAACCATGCCCAAAATCACCAAGCGTGCGGTAGACGCCCTCCGGCCTGCGGAGCGCGAGCGCGTCGTCTGGGACGACGACATCACGGGCTTCGGCGTCCGCGTCCATCCCACCGGCCGAAAGGTCTACATCGTCAAGTACCGCCACGAGGGACGCGCCGTCAAGGCCACCATCGGACCCCACGGTCTCATCACACCGGCGGCCGCGCGGGCTCGCGCAGCCGAGATCGTGACCCTCGCCAGGACCGGGCGCGACCTCGAAGGGAAGACGCCCCGCAAGGCCGGCGGCGCCACCATGGCCGATCTCGCCCGGCGCTTTCTGGACGAGTACGCTGCCGATCACCTGAAGCCCAGCACCGCCGCGCTCAACCGCAAGATCGTCGAGAAACGGATATTGCCCCGGCTCGGCAGACGCCGTGTCGCGGACATTGGCAGGGCCGACGCCGCAGCTCTCCATCACGACATGTGCTCCGTGCCCGGCCACGCCAACCGGACGCTCGGCGTCCTGTCCCGCATGCTGACCATGGCCGAAGTCTGGGAGATGCGTCCGGAGGGTGTCAACCCTTGCCGGTTCGTGAAGAAATACCCCGAGCGCAGGCGCGAGCGGTTCCTCTCGGATGACGAGTACCGCCGCCTCGGCGCGGCGCTACGGGACGCGGAGCGCGAGGGTTTTGCCTCGCCGGCGGCCATCGCCGCCATCCGGCTGCTGATGCTGACGGGGTGCCGGAGCGGGGAGATCCTCTCGCTCCGGTGGGAGGATGTGGACCTGGACCGGGGGGAGTTGAGGTTGTCCGACTCCAAGACCGGCGCCAGGATCGTGCACCTGGGTGATCCCGCCATTGAGGTGCTGCGCGGCATTCAGCGCAGGGAAGACAACCCCTGGGTGATTCCCGGGTTGAAGCGTGCCGCCCACCTCGCCTTCCTGCACGGGCCGTGGCGCCTCATCCTGGAGCGCGCGGGCATCAAGAACCTGCGCATCCACGACCTGCGGCACAGCTTCGCCAGCGGCGGCCTGCTCGTCGGCGAGGGCCTGCCCATGATCGGAAAGTTGCTCGGTCACAACAAGGTCCAGACCACGGCCCGCTATGCTCACCTCGCCAACGATCCCGTCAAGTCCGCCGCCAACCGCATCGCGACAAGAATTGCCGAAGTGGCTGGTTGAGGCACCGTCTTTGTGGCTTTGGTGTCGACTGATTACCGCTTGGCATCAGAGGGCCAAGGCTCGTCCATCGGCACATTATTCCGCTTTGCCGCGCACTCCAGTAAACTCCTCGTGTCGGGAGAAACCGCCGTCACCATGTAGCCGGTGTGCCCGTCTCCAATCACGGCGAGGCGGTCGCGCGGCACCACCCGTCGCCATAGAAGGGCGACGATAAGGCAAATCGCTGCGTCTAGGTGATCCTGGTGGCATTTTCTGGGCTCGGCGATCTCCGCCTGCCTAATGGACCATTGGGACAACTGAGCGATGTCCAACGTTTCCGCGTGGCGCCCGACGGCACTGGCGACCAGCTTCCAGTCATCAAGTGAGAAGTTCTTCCGTTTGTTGGGGTTGTAACGCACCGCATATCTGCGCTCCATGATCGCGTGATCCAGGGCGGGGAGGACAAGTGCGGGATAGACTTCGATCAGATACAATCCATGGACCGCTGTGCGTGCGGCCGGGGGATTCTCACGAGCGCCAAGTCGTTCAAGAAACTTCCAAATCGGCGCATGTATGCCGAACGATTTCTCCCTGCCCCTATTCGCATACTGGATGGCGCTCTTGAGAGTGCAGATCAGGGAAGCGGCGACCCGCTCGACGGGTCTCGAACCCGTGTCGTTGGGAACTAGCGTTGGCTGGTCCAAGGCAATCAGCACATAACGGTGTTCGGTTCGAAGTGTTTCGACGACACAAGCGGCTTCTTCGAAGTTGGCGGACTTTGGTTCGCCGAAATCTTGGAGCCTGCACCCCTGGAAGCTTGCCCACGCGATGCCTCCGTTCTTGCCTCCCCAAGCCGAATCGAAGCCGACAAAAGCCTCGCTCATGGTCAACCTCTTACTTCAGGCCGGGCACCCGCATCGTTCTCCGCTCGGTGCATCCACTTGCACAACTTCTCCGCCGTGCACCCAAGCTTCGACGCCGCCGAGTGCATCGCCGCCCACTGCGAATCGTATTCCGCTTGATGCTCCAATACCATCCGCACCGTTCTCCCCCGTACCTCCTAGGAGTACCTCGTCGATTTGTTCATGCCCCATCTTCTCAAAGAGTAGAGTCTTCGCAAACCGCGGCGATTCAGCGGACCAACAAGCTAAATGACAGCATTCCTGGTGATTGCCGAAAAACCACAGGCTATCAGGTACTGAGGAAATTCAGTTACAAATTCTTCATGACAGCGATTGACCAAGAATTCTATGTCTTCGATCGCTTTCTCGACTACGGATTTTTGAATGGCCTGAACAGCAATTTTCGGTCGATCACAGTTATGTATACAATCGTGGCGCCGTTGAAAAATGCTGGTCATTCGCGCTTCAAACTTGTCAACCGCTGCGTCACGTGCATGACGTTTCTCTTTGTTCCCGAGGGCTCGGTAGGCTGTCTTGGAGATTCCCCACAACCGCTGATTCGAGTCCGTATGCAAGATCCACGGTTCAATCGTCGAGTTATTCATGAGCTTTCTCGATTGGGTGAAGAAATGGTTGAACAGTGATTTGATCTCGCTGATAGAAAGGACGCTTTCGCGCTCGATTAACCCACGAGCGGCCATTCTCCAACGCCAACCACCGGCCTCTCGAATCACCGCAGTTACGGGGACCTGCAAGTTACCCACGCGTTTTGGAAGCTCGATGGCAGGCTCCTTGTCTTTGGCTCGTAGTGTTCTGGCGATTAGGTCGGCATATGCATCGCAAAAGTATGCGTCACTTGCTCCTACAGCCAACATCCAGGCTGATCGAAGAATATCGTCCTTCACACACCCGGCCGAAAGCCCATTAGCATGCTCTACAAGCTGTTTCGCTCTTTGGGTATCTTCATCAAAATGTGTTTTTGCTGTGCCAAGTATCATTTGATTCCCAACCTGACGGCACCCCGTCTCGGTCTCCACGTGTGTCTACAGCGATGTAAAACTCGCCATTCTGACAATTGGCTCACCTCGCCAAGCCCAGTGTACGGGTATTCCCGAGCGCCGGCGTGTTCCACGACGGTGGCACGACCTACAACGCCTCCTGATCGAAATAATCTTCGTCGATGCGCTTGATCTCGTGACGGATGCGTGTTCGCACTCCGATGCCGTGCCGGACCATGAGACTAGCCAGTTCTCCACCGTCAATCAGAACGATTCGCTTCGGACTCTTTTCCACATAGTCCTTTGCGGCTTTGGTAAAGGAAGCAGTGGTGACAAACACCCCCTTGTTTGTGCCCGCCGCGTCGAGCGCGCCCGCGAAATTACGCAGGTCGCCTTCGCCCACGGTGTTGCCTTCGGCGTACTTCTTCGCCTGCACGTAAACCTCGTCCAGACCAAGCGCGTCCTCCCGGATCGTGCCGTCGATGCCGCCGTCGCCCGAACGCCCGGTCACGCGGCCCTTCGCCACGTCGCCGCCGCCGTAGCCCATCGCGACCAGCAAGTCGACGACTGTCCGCTCAAGAAACGCGGGTTCGGAATTGCGAACCCGGTCCAGTAACTCGGCTTCCAGCGTCACGCGTAGTTCTCCCGCGGCGCGGTCCAGCAACTCCTCGGGCGTCTCTCCAGCTTCATCGTCTTGCGGCACCAGTCGTTGCTCTGCATGCGGCGATTGCTGATGCGTCTGATTCTTCCATTCAACATAGCTCGGATAGTCACGCAGCAGCTTCAGGTCGATCCGGGCCGGATCTCGCGCCAAAAGCTGTCTGCCTTCAGACGTTATTCGATAGACGCCGCGGCCGACCCTTTCCACTAGACCAGCCTTTCCGAAGTAGGTGATGCTCCAAGTCACCCGGTCTTTCAATTTGGTCGCGTAGCCGCCCTTCGTCCTTTCCGACCGGGCATCGGCCGTCAATCCTTCGGCGTCGGCGACTCGCGTACACACCTCCGCGACTGGGAGCCTGTCATCGTTCGACAAGGCCCTGAGAACCGGAAGCATTAGCGACTGAAAATCAGGAACGGGCATCGGCTGCAGCGCCTTGTGCTGACGACTGCCGGGGCGTCACACATTTCGCGATTTCGCGACCCGCCGCGATCTCCGCTTGGCGGAGCTCCCAAGTCTTTTGCAAGTTCATCCACAGTTGCGGTGTCGTCCCGAAATACCGCGCCAGACGCAACGCCGTGTCCGCGCTGACGCCCCGCTGTCCGTTCAGGATCATCGTGACGCGGTTCACCGGGACGCCCAGCGCGTCCGCCAGCGCTTTGGCCGTCAGACTGAGCGCGTCGAGTTCGTCGCGCAGTATCTCGCCCGGATGCACCGGCCTCATGCCGTTCCTAGCGTTCATGCTCGACCTCCATTTTAGTGATAGTCGACAATCTCCACCTCGCACGGCCCGTCATCGGTCCAGCGGAAGCAGATTCGCCACTGAGCGTTGATCCGAATGCTGTACTGTCCAGCGCGGTCACCGCGCAACGCCTCAAGCCGGTTGCCCGACAACGCGGAAAGGTCTCGCAACGTCTCCGCGCTGTCCAGCAAGACCAGACGGCGCGCCGCCTGATCGGCGAACCCCTGAAACGCTGCGACGCGGTGCCCTTCGAAGAAGCGTTGCGTCTCCCGGCTCCTGAAGCTCCGGATCATATGCGCGACACTCTAATCCATTTTACGTTCTCCGTAAACCCATGTCGAGGATCGCCAGCGTGACCGAGGTCAGAGTCGCCCGGTCGACATCGAATCCCCGGACGGGCGATCGCCGTGTCCATCCGCATAACGGTGCGAACCGACGACATGGGATACTCTTGAATGGCGCGTTGTCAGCCGTAAAGAAAGCGAGCGGTGGGGATGACTCCTCTCGCGGTCGATGCCCCTGGCGGGACTGGCCGGTGCTCTCGTGGCTCGCTTCTCGACCAGTGGCAGCCTTCCCCGGCTTACGCGCGAGTCGTCTGCCGCACTGGTTTCGGGGCGTGCTCGTCCGTTTAGGTTTTCTCGTACATGCCCCGACCGGAGCGCTTGATCCGACCCTCCTTGGCCCAGCGCGCGACGACCTGTCTGAGGTATGACCGGGGTTTCTCCCGCGCAGTCTCGTCGGCGCTCACCGTATCGAGAGTGAACTGGTCCGGCAGAGTCGCGAGGACAGCAATCCAGTCGATCATTGCGCCGCGCGGCCCCCGTTTCAGCGGTCCAACCGTAGGACGGCCTCCCCGCCGAGGCCGCCTACCCGTGTTTCGTCCGTCCAGCATGCGGTGAGGTGGTCCCACATTGTTGGACAGGATGGCGGCCGAGTTAAGGTGTATTCCAGACGTTCGATCATGCCGCCAGAGTCTTGTTTATCACGTCCTGCCGTTCCGATGGAATCGGCAGAGGGGCGGGCGGGGTGTGCGGCCCGGGCTGCCTCTTGAGTCCTCGTTCGTAGGCCTCCGCCGGAGTGGAGCCGGCGAGGGCAGAATGAGGTCTTTGGGTGTTGTAGAAGTGGAGCCAGTTGGCGATGGTCCTTTGGGCGGCGAAGCCGTCGGTCAGCTCGTGCAGGTAGACGGCCTCGTACTTGAGGGAGCGCCACAGGCGCTCGATGAAGATGTTGTCCATGCATCGGCCCCTGCCGTCCATGGAGATGGCGACGCCGGCGTCCTTGAGCACGGAGGTGAACTCCAGGCTGGTGAACTGGCTGCCCTGGTCTGAGTTGAAGATCTCGGGAGGACCGTAGCGTTCCAGAGCCACGGTGAGGGCCTCGACACAGAAGCGGGCATCGAGGGTGTTGGACAGCCTCCAGGAGAGCACCCGGCGGGTGGCCCAGTCCATCACCGCCACCAGGTACAGGAAGCCCTTCTGGACGGGGATATAGGTGATGTCGGAGGTCCACGCGTGATTGGGCCGTTCGATGGCGACCCCCTTGAGCAGATAAGGGTAGACCCGGTGCTCGGGAGGCGGTCGGGTGGGTCCGCGGCGCCTGGTAGATGGCCTGTAGACCCATCAGGCGCATCAGACGCCGCACCCGGTGACGACCCACTCGGACTCGCTCCCGCCATAGATGGCGGACCATCTGGCGGCTGCCGTAGAAGGGGTACTCCAGAAACAGCTTGTCGATCCGGCGCATCAGCGCCAGATTCTCCGCGCTCTCGCCCTTGGGCCTGTGGTACACAGAGGATCGGCTCACTCGAAGCAGATGGCATTGACGGCTCAAGCTGAGCTTGGGATGGCCGGGCTCGATCATCCCCCGGCGCTTCTCCCGGCTCACCACTTGAGCCCTCGTGCCAAAAAATCCCGCTCCACCGTCAGCTCTCCGATCTTCGCGTGCAGGTCCCGAATCTCCCCCTCGTGGTCCCCACGTGCCCGCTCGGCCCCCTTCGTGAAGACCTCCTTCATCCCCTCCACCGCCCGCTGCTTCCACGTGCTCACCTGGTTCGGATAAACCTTGTGCCGCACAGCGATCTCCTGGATCGTCTTGTCCCCACGCAGCGCCTCCAGCGCCACCTTCGCCTTGAACTCTCCGCTGAACCTTCGTCGTGTGCTCATTGCGTATCCCTCCCTCTCTCGGTGGAATACACCTTAGCAACCTGTCCGTTTTTCCGGGACCACCTCAGTGGTCAGTGAACGGAGTGGTGCGGCCATACCCGGCACGCTGTTTCTCGGAGTCGCAGTGCAGGATATCTTCGAGGACGACACGAGCGTCGCCGAAAACTGGGCGTGAACACCAGACGCGGGTGAGCAAAAATCCGTATACATCAGCCGGGTACGTCCGAAACTGACGCATGGCATTGGTATAGTTCCCTCATTGAAGTCCCGAATGAGGAGATGTCATGCCTTCCGCCTATGAACGCCGTCTCGTCCTCTTCTATGCGTCGAACGTCGTCTCGCGCCTCCGCGGCCGCGACGACGAGGCACCGCGCTTGGCCCAGTGGCTGCAGCTTCATGAGGAGGAACTGCGGTTTCGCTACCCGACAAGCCCGGGCGACGTCGCGGAAGGCGCGGCACAACGGAGGCCGATAAACCGGGAAGTGCCGACGCCGGAGTGGCAGCGCCTGGGAGAGGTCTTGCGGAACACCCTGGCAGCGGCCAGCCCGGCACGCCCGGATCGGACAGCGCGGCGCGTCAGGCGTCTGTCAAGGGCCACGCGTCTTTCCCCGACCGACACGGCGATCCTGGAACTGGAGCTGCGCCACCAGTTGGACTCCCTTGTCGGTTCGTTGATCGACGAGATTGGCGACGCGAGGGAATGGAACAGGAGCGGCTTCAGATTGGGGAACCCGACGCTTCCATGCTTGCTTGGCCTGTCGTCCGGCAAGGTCTATGGCCGGTTTGCGCCCGACGCGCCTCTGGTGACTTCCGGGCTTATGTCCATCGACCGCGACGGAGATGTGACAATCCTCGACCGGTTGACCCGACTGCACTGGCTCCCGCAAGAGGCCGGTTCCGATGTGCAGCGCCTGCTGCTCGACGAGGCTGGCGCCGGCGAATTGCACTGGTCCGATTTCGACCACGTCGCCAGTGACCGTGATCATCTCGAACGGATTCTGAGCGGCGCGTTGCGGAGCGACAATAAGGGCGTCAACGTACTCGTCTACGGGCCGCCGGGGACCGGCAAGACGGAGTTCTGCAAGACCCTGGCGGCCAGGCTCGAAGCGCCGCTCTACGTGGTCGGCGAATCGGATGCCTCCGGCAGCGAGCCTTCCCGCCAGGAGAGGATACAGGAACTCCGGTTCGCACAACGCCTGCTTGCCGGAGACCGTCGGTCCCTCCTGCTCTTTGACGAGATGGAAGACCTGCTCTCCTCCCAGGGAACGCTGGTCGCGGCACTGTTCGGTTCCCGTGGTTTCGCCGGCCTTCCGGCTGAAGGCTCGAAGGTGTTCATGAACCGACTCCTGGAAGAGACGCCGGTGCCGATCCTGTGGACCTCGAACGCGGCCCGCCAGACCAGTCAGGTTCTCCTGCGCCGCATGATGTTCGCTCTGGAACTGCGCAAGCCGCCGCCGAAGGTGCGCGCGCGTATCTGGGCGCGGCATCTCGCACGTCACGGGATCGAGTCGACCGAAGAGGACGCGAGTGCCCTCGCTCGAGAGTTCGACGTAACTCCGGGTGTGGCGTCGGGGGTGACTGCGGCCGCGCGGTTGGGCGGCGGCACGATTGCAGGCGTGCGCCGCGGCGTTCGCGCCCTTGCGGACGTGATGTCGGGCCGCACGGCGCCAACCCAGCCGACACTTCAGAATTTCGATCCTGCGTTGATTCGCGCCGACATGGACCCGGTGCAACTCGCCGACCGCCTCTCCAAAAGCGGTGCACGCTGCTTCTCCCTGTGCCTGCAAGGACCGCCCGGAACCGGCAAGAGTGCCTACGTCCGCCATCTGGCCGATAGGCTCGGATTCGAGGTCATGCAGAAACGCGCATCCGATCTGATGTCGATGTGGGTTGGGGGAACCGAGAAGCAGGTTGCCGAAGCCTTCGCCGAGGCACGCGACGCCGAGGCTTTCCTGGTCTTTGATGAGGCCGACTCCCTGCTCACCGACCGGCGCCTTGCGCGACAAAGCTGGGAGGCGAGCCAAGTCAACGAAATGCTGACTTGGATGGAGAGCCACCCGCTGCCGTTCGCCTGCACGACGAATTTCGGCGATCATCTCGATCCTGCCACCTTGCGGCGCTTCACCTTCAAGATCGCCCTGGACTACCTCTCTCCTCAACAGACAAAGGCGGCATTCCACGTCTACTTCGGCATTGAGCCCCCCTCGGGGTTCGGTGCCCTTGCTACCCTGACCCCGGGTGATTTCGCCGTCGTGCGCCGGAAGGCGGAGATTCTGGGTTTCTTGGGAGACTCACAGGCGCTGGCGAAAATGCTGCGGGGCGAGTGTGAGGCCAAGCCAGCCGGAACACATAGAGTCGGTTTCTGCTGGTAGTGTGAGAGTGTGGTAGAATTCTCGTGGAAGGCAGGCGGATCACTGGTATTCAGAAGTGAAGGAGGCTCGACGCCGTGGGAATCTATACCGAGGAGGGAGGAAACCTGACGGAGCTAAACGAAACGGCCTTCGAGGCAGAGGCCGTTCTCCAAGCGCTCATCGCCGATCACCCAGAACTGCTGGATGGAAAGCAGCAGACTCCTGACAAGCCGCGGCAGTGGGTTCTCGTCAGACGGGAGATGCCGATTCAGGACTTGGCGCTGGACCTCCTGCTGGTAGACCAAGATGCAGTACCGACGCTGGTCGAGGTCAAGCGAGGCGAGAATCCGGAGACAAAGCGGAAGGTTATCGGGCAAATGCTGGAATATGCAGCTCACGCGCCGCGTTATTGGACGGCGCATCAACTGCGCGAAAGCTTCAATGAAAATTGTGAGGACGCCGATGTGGAGCTCCAAGCTCTGCTACATGGTGAAGCGCAAGCAGAGGGGGATTTGGACGAAAATGAGGTTACGGAGTTTTGGAACAAGGTGGCCACGAACCTTGCAGCAAAAAGAATGCGACTGTTGTTCGTAGCAGACCAGCTTCCCGATGAACTCGTGCGGGTCGTCGAGTTCCTGAACGAGAAGATGGAAGGCATCGACGTCCTTGCTGTCGAGGTGAAACAGTTCGAGAGCGGACCTACTCGCACGCTTGTGTCCCGAGTGATGGGGCAACGCGCGAAGCCACCCTCTCGGAGGGGTGACCAGCCTCCGAGTGGAGTGGATTATGGGGACGGCTTGG
>JAJDXX010000241.1 GCA_022823055.1 Candidatus Binatia bacterium
TTCATCTGCGACGAGGTGCAGACGGGCTGGGGCCGGACCGGCGGGAAGATGTTCGGCATCGAGCAGTGGGACGTGGAGCCCGACGTCATGACCTTCGCCAAGGGCATGGCCAACGGCGTGCCCATCGGCGGCACCATCACCCGGCCGGAAATCGCCGACAGCGTCAAGGGGCTGTCCCTTTCCACCTTCGGGGGGAACCCGGTGACCTGCGCCGCGGCGCTGGCCACCATCGAGGTGGTCGAAAACCAGCGACTGGTGGCCAACGCGGCGGAGCGCGGGCATCAGCTCCGGGAGGGTCTGCTGGGCCTCCAGCAGAAGTATCCGCTCATGGGCGACGTCCGCGGCATGGGCCTCATGCAGGCCGTGGAGATGGTGGGTCCCGACAAGACTCCGAGCCCGGAAGCGGTGGCCAGACTCTTCGAGCTGACCAAGCAAAATGGCCTGCTCGTCGGCAAGGGCGGGCTCATGGGCAACGTCATCCGCATCACGCCGGCGCTCACCGTTACCAAGGACCAGGTGGACGAGGCGCTGGAGCGGCTCGACTGCTCGCTGGGACAGATGGGACTATAGGACCTCGAATGATTCGGCGCAGGATAATCGGAGCCGTACCCGTCCTGATCGGGATGTCCTTCCTGGTCTTCCTGCTGATGCAGCTCGCGCCGGGAGACCCGGTGACGCTGCTGCTCGGCGAGGACGCGGAGCCCCACGAAATCGAGGAGGTCACCCGCGAGTGGGGGCTCGACCAACCCATCATCGTGCAGTACTGGCAGTTCGTGTCCCAAGCGGTCCAGGGGAACTTCGGCGAGTCCATGCGTTACGGCGAGCCGGTGACGCAACTCGTGGTCGAGCGCCTTCCGGCCACCGTTGAGCTGGCGCTGGCGAGCCTGCTGGTCGCCATCATCATCGCGCTCCCCATCGGCGTCTACTCCGCCATCAAACACAATTCCATGTGGGACCACTCGGGCATGACCGTGGCGCTGATAGGCATCTCGCTGCCCAACTTCTGGCTCGGCATCATGCTCATCTTCTTCCTCGGGGGTCAACTCAACCTGCTGCCGGTGGCGGGCCGGCTCACCTACGGCGTCAACGTGGCGCCGGTGACCAACCTCATGCTTGTGGACGCCCTGATCGCCGGCGACCTCGCGGCCTTCTGGGACGCGTTCAAGCACATCCTGCTGCCCGCCATTACCCTGGGGACGAGCTTCGCCGCCATCATCACGCGCATCTCGCGCTCCAGCGTGCTGGAGGTCATCCGCCAGGACTACATCACCACCGCCCGGGCCAAGGGACTGAGCGAGCGCACTGTGATCTGGAAACACACGCTGCGGAACGCGCTCATCACCATCATCACCATCCTGGGGCTTCAGCTCGGCGCCCTGCTGAGCGGCTCGGTCATTACCGAGACGGTGTTCTCCTGGCCCGGCATCGGCAGCCTGCTCATCCAGGCCATCACCACCCGGGACTACAAGCTCGCCCAGGGGGTGATCTTCTTCTTCGCCATGGTCTATTTTTTCGTCAACCTGATAGTCGACTTGCTGTACACCTGGGTCGACCCGAGGATTCGGCTATGATGGGTTGGCGTCGCTACGCGAAGGTCATCATCGGCGGCATCATCGTGCTGCTGCTGTGCGTCTGCGGCCTCGGGGCGCCTCTGCTCGCTCCTTTCGACCCCCAGGAACAGAGCCTGGAGCAGCGCCTGCGGCCGCCGTCGCTGGACTTGGCCGCGAACCCGCACGTCATGGGCACGGACAACCTGGGACGCGACCTCCTGAGCCGGGTCATCTACGGGTCGCGCATCTCGCTCATGGTGGGGGCGGCCACCGTGTTCCTCGCCGGCCTGCTGGGCTGTTTTCTCGGCGCGGTGGCGGGCTACTTCGGCGAGCTGATCGACGAAACCATCAACAAGACCACCGAGATCTTCCTGGCGTTCCCCTTCCTGCTGCTGGCCATCGCCATCATGGCCTTCCTGGGCCAGGGATTGGTGAACCTCATCATCGCGCTGGTGCTGAGCCGCTGGGTGCAGTACTGTCGGGTGGTGCGGGGAGAGGTGCTGTCGCTCAAGGAACGCGAGTTCGTCCAGGCGGCGCGGGCGCTGGGGGCCAGCAACCGCTACATCATCCTGCGCCACGTCATCCCCAACACGCTGCCCAGCGTCATGGTCATCGCCACCTTCGCCATGGCGATCGTCATCATCACCGAGGCGAGCCTGAGCTTCCTGGGGCTGGGCGTGCCGCCAAGCATCCCCACCTGGGGCTCCATGCTGAGCGAAGGCCGCAGCTACATGTACCGCGCCCCCTGGCTCACCATCTTCCCGGGCATCGCCATCTTCGTCACGGTGCTCGGCATCAACCTGCTCGGAGACGGCCTGCGCGACATCATCGACCCCAAGCTGACGCGTACACGCTGATACGAAAAAGCCCCTCCTCCGTCATTCCCGGAACAGGCTGCGTCAAAACTCCCAGGGCAATGACGCCCCATACCGTCATTCCCGCGGAAGCGGGAATCCAGGGGTGGGGAGGGGCCAAACAGGCGTGATTTCCCGCCTCACCCCGCCTGGCTTCCCGCGTCAACCGTCCTCCAGCGTGCTCTCGATGGCTGCAAGGAACGGTCCCGCGAAGGCGGCGAGCTTGGCGGCGCCGACGCCGTTCACTTGGGCGAACTCCTCCTCGGTCCGGGGCTTGCGCCGCGCCATGTCGATGAGCGTCCGGTCGGAGAACACGATGTAGGCGGGCACGCCACGCTCCCCGGCGAGCCTGAGACGCAGCGCCTTGAGGGCTTCCAGCAACGCCGCCTCGGAGGTGCTCAGCGGGGCGCCGTCGGGTTCCTTCCGGCGGCGTTCGCCGCCGTCCCGCGCGGGCGCGGCGGAAGGGACGCGCACCCTGTCCGGGCGGTAGAGGAACGCGCTCTCGCCTTGCAGCAGGCCGCGGCCCTTGCCGGTCATGGAGATGCCGCCGTAGCCGCCGATATCGAGCCTGAGAAAACCCGTGGCCACCATCTGCCGGATGAGCGAGCGCCATTCGTTCTTGCCCCGGTCCGCGCCCACTCCGAACGTGGACAACCGGTCGTGGCCGGCGCGTTCGATCTTCTCCGTTGCGGTGCCGCGCAGCACGTCGATCACATGGGCGGCGCCGAACCGCTGGCCGGTGCGAACCACCGCCGACAGGACCTTTTGCGCGTCCTCTGTGCCGTCGACCCGCTCCACCGGGTCCACGCACACGTCGCAGTTGCCGCAGGGCTCGATGCGCTCTCCGAAGTACTCCAGCAGCGTCACCCGCCGGCAGGCCGGCGCCTCGCAGTAGCCCAGCAGCGCATCGAGCCGCTTGTGCTCCCGCAGCCGGCGCTCCGCGCCCGCGTCCTCCTCTTCGATGAACTGGCGGCGCATGCGGATGTCCGCCAGGCCGTAGAGCATGTGTGCTTCCGCGGGCGCGCCGTCGCGCCCGGCGCGGCCGATCTCCTGGTAGTAGGCCTCGACGCTGCCGGGCAGATCGGTGTGCAGCACGTAGCGCACGTCCGCCTTGTCGATGCCCATGCCGAAGGCGATGGTGGCCACCATCACCACTCCGCTGTCGGTCATGAAGGCGTTCTGATGCGCCTCCCTGTCCTCCTTGTCCATGCCCGCGTGATAGGGAAGCGCGCGCGCCCCGTCCGCCGCCAGCACGGCTGCTGTCTCCTCCGTCTTCCGGCGCGACAGGCAGTACACGATGCCGCTCTCGCCCTCGTGGCGCGCCAGAAAGTTCCGGGTCTGGCGTTTCCACTCTTGTTTCAACTCCACCGCCAGCCGGATGTTGGGGCGGTCGAAGCCCAGGACGAACGACTCCACCTCGCCGCCGAACAGGCGCTCGGCGATGTCCTCGCGAGTGATGGCGTCGGCGGTGGCGGTCAGCGCCGCGATGGGAACGCCCGGGAAAAGGTGCCGGAGCCGGCACAGGTCTTCGTATTCGGGGCGGAACGACGGACCCCACTGCGAGATGCAATGAGCCTCGTCCACGGCGAACAGCTTGACGGGAAGCCGGCCCAGGGCCTCCAGCATACGCTCGGTCATGAGCCGCTCCGGTGCCATGTACAGCAGCCGCGTCTCGCCTGCGGCGGCCCGGCGCCATGCGGCGACGTTGGCGGGCCTGGCATTGGCCGAGTTGATGGTGTCCGCCGCCACTCCGGCGAGGCGCAACGCCGCCACCTGGTCCTGCATCAGCGCCACGAGAGGAGACACGACCACGGTCAGGCCGCCCAGGGCCAGCGCCGGGACCTGAAAACACAGCGACTTGCCCGAGCCCGTGGGCATCACGGTGAGCACGTGACGCCCCGCCAGCAGCGCCTCGATGGCGCCCTCCTGGCCGGGACGGAAGCGGTCAAAGCCGAAAGTCTCCCTGAGTATCCGTTGCGCGGCGCTCATCGGTTCTCGCCTGGTAGCCTGTAACGTCCCGATCAAGGCCAAACGACCGGTGGTTTCCTGAGCGGACTGGTGACGCGCCGCACGAATGACATCGCCGAACGAAGTCGCGGCTACGCCTGCCAGCCCCGCTCACGTCAATACGCAAAAAGAAGGCCACCGCGACGCTAGTGTAGTGTCTGGCCAATGCGCACAACAATCTGCGCTTCAGTGGATGAGATTGCCCTTGTGCGCTTCCGTCACCATGTAGTCGCACACCCGGAAGGCGTTGGCCTGGATGGTGAGGGTGGGGTTGAGACCGGCGCCTGTGACGAACACGCTGGCGTCGACGATGAAGAGGTTGGACACATCGTGGGAACGGCACCACTTGTCCACCACCGACGACTCAGGGTCGTTGCCCATCCGGCAGGAGCCCATCTGGTGGTTGTGGAGCTTGCGGGTCTCGGGCTTGGGCACGATGATCCGGGTGGCGCCCGCGGCCTCGTAGATCTCCCGGGAGCGCTCGCCCAGGTAGGTGGCGAGGCGGACGTCGTTCTCGTGGCTCGTGTAGGTGATGCGCGCCACCGGCAGGCCGTAGCAGTCCGTGAGGTCCGGATCGAGGTCCACGGCGTTGCTCTCCACCGGGAGGCTCTCCCCGGTGCAGTGGCTGTGCAGGTAGTGGCGCCAGGTCTCGCGCATGGAGTCCTTGTGCTCCTGGCCCCAGCGCTTGCCGTGGATGGGGCGGAGCGCCAGCTCGATGGGGTCGCCGCCGTGGGCGCGCGGATGCATGAAGCCGCCGCGGATGAAGCCCCGGCTCGTGTCGGTCTTGTAGAAGTCGTGGAGCACCCGGGTGCTGGAGGTTCCCTTGTGGCCGTCCAGCGGCTCGGGGAACGTCACCACCAGGGTCACGCCCGGGGAATGGAACATGAGGTTCTTGCCCACCAGGCCGCTGCGGTTGGCCAGGCCCTGGGGGAAGCGGGCTGACTCGGACAGCAGCAGCAGCCGCGCCGTCTCCACCCCGCCGGCGGCCATCACCACCAGGCGCGCAGGCTGGTGCTCCTCCTCCCCCTCGGCGTTGAAATAGGTGACCCCGGAGGCCTTGCCCTGCCGGTCCAGGGTGATCTCCCGCGAAAGACACAGAGGCCGGATCTCCAGGCGGCCGGTGGCCAGGGCCTTGGGCAACATCGACTCCAGGGTGCTCGACTTGGCCCCCACCGGGCAGCCGTAGGACGAGCACATGCCCTTGCCGATGCAGCCCGGACGGCCGTCATAGTCGCCGGTTAGGATTGCCAGGGGGGTGGGAAACGGATGCAGCCCCAGCTTGCGGGCGCCCCGCTCCAACGCCGCGCCCGGGCTGTTGCGCGCCGCCGGCCCCACCGGATAGTCGCGCTTGCGCGGCGGATCGAAAGGGCTCGACCAGCCCTGGCCCGACACCCCGACGGTCCATTCCGCCTTCTCGTAGAAGGGCTCCATGTCTTCGTAGGAAATGGGCCAGTCCTCGATGGTGGTGCCCGCCACCGGGCCGTCCTCGGACTTCACGCGGAAGTCCGACTCGTGGAAGCGCCAGGACAGCCCGCTGTAGTGGATGGTGCCGCCGCCCACGCACATGGCGTTGGAGAAGGTCTGGGTCTTGGTGGAGAGGACCTCCGAAGGGCTATCGGCGTTGGGCCGCCAAGTGCGCGGCTCCAGCTCCACCGTGGGCCAGAAGAAGTTGCGCCGCTTGTACATCAGCTCGTCGCCCAGGGCGAAGTCCTCGCGCTTGTACCAGGGGCCGCGCTCCAGCACGCACACGGTCATGCCCGCCTCGGTCAGCTCCTTGGCCGCCACCAGTCCCGAGGCTCCGCCTCCCACGATGCAGACATCCACCGTCTCGTGCTGTGCCATCTGTTTCCTCCGCGCTTGAATGACCCTAGTCCCGAATCTCCGTCACCGGGGCCGCATGTCAGGACGAGCGATCCTTCTTCTCCTCGGCGAACTCGTCCGGCTCGTTGGCGTCGTACCAGCCGTAGGGTTTCTCGTTGCCGTGAGGGAAGCTCGGGCCGGGATAGCCCAGGACCTCCCAACCCGCCCGGTCCTTGTTGCCGCCGTGCCGAGGATGGCCGTAGAAGCCCTCCATGGTGTGCGTCAGCAGCAGCGTGAAGAACGGGTCCTTGCGCTCGTCCAGCACCGTCAGGACCTGGTCCTGCCCTTCGTCGTCCAGTCCGCGGAAGTCCTTGCCCGACGCCACCTCCGCGGCCGCGCGGTCCAGCTCCCGCACCCCGTCGCGATAGGCCTGGAGGTGCCGGCTGCCGGTGCCGTGGAGCTTGAACAGGGTCGCCTGCTGCTCCTCGGTGCGGCCTCCCATGCCGCCAAGGATGAAGTTGGCGTACTCCTTCTTCTCCCGCGGACTGATGTCCGTGTCCACGTCGTCCGCCGCCAGCAGGCCCTCGATGTAATCGATGACCCCTGCCTCGCGCGCGCCCGCGCCCTCGTCCGAAGGGACGATGCGCGCGGCCGCCGCCTCAATGGTGGTGCGTTCGTGATCCGAAAGGACGCTGCCTGAATCCGTATCGCTCATGGGGAACCCTCTTCCATGTCAGGTCGTCCCCGCCGGGGCTTTGGCCCCGTCGAGACAAGCCATCATACACCAGGGGCGAAGACAATTCATCTTCCCTTGACAGGCCATGATTGTCGAAGGCCCCAGGTCCGCTGCACAACTAATGGCGGATATGGGCTTGTCGCATCGCCCAACATTCCGCAAGAACTACCTTCGTCCGGCGATATCCGCAGGGCTGGTGGAGATGACACGGCCCGAATCGCCCACGGCAATAAACCAGAAGTACCGGCTCACCGCTCGCGGACGGAGGATCAGCTAAGGTATGTTAACACTATCGTAGGGCCTCGATGATGAACGTAGTCGAAGCGAGGATATGGAGAAGTCCCGTTGGCATTCCGTGGTTGCCGTTCCAAGCTATGGGGCGGCGAGCATAACGGGCCACGGGCATTCCCTATCGGCGACAGAAGAATGCAGCTGATCAGAGGCTGGGAGGAACGGTACTTGCCGAGTAGAACGGGCGGGGTGCGGCTCTGCAAGGCATCGGTGTATCGGAAGATCGGCGAAGAAGAAGGCGTGGGTGATCGCAGGGAGGGCGAGGTCAGGGCGAAGGTGGAAGGGGGGCACCTATCGGTCAAATGGGAAGCGGGGGATGGGCTTCCCGCGGGGGCTCGCAGGGCGATGGAGAAGCATGAGGGATCGGCGGCCGAAACCGAAGAGTTTCGGGCGCTGTTCGCCGAGAGGGACGACGATCCTGGACTGGCGCTTCAGCGCACCGGACCCGGCGAATGGAGTACGAGTCAGAACTTGGTGGTCAGCGACGACGAGATCCCCAGTCCGTACCTGTTCTGCCTGGCGCGCGAGCCCACGACAACGGAGGGGTGGGAACGGCTCCGCGCCGAACTGCCTGACCGCTACGACACATGGACGGTGACGGCGGACGTCGACGCGGTTCAGTTTGAAATCGAATGCGGCATCAAGCGATGGCTCGCGACTGAGCAGATAACCCGGCACCGGATAGAGCGAGGGAGTGGTTGGGTAGCCTATACGTTCGAAGAAGCACCGCCAAGCGGGGACCTGACCGAAGTGTTCGGGATGTCCCGTTGGTTTCGCAAGCGAACGAAGTATCAAGCTCAGGCCGAGTACAGATTGGCTTGGATTCTGAGCAGCGATCAGTGGGTGGACATGCCGGAGACGATCGACGTGGAACTCACGCGTACCGGCCTACGCCTGTTCGAGCCATGGACGCCACCAAGCGACTAGTCACGGTCCAAGACGCCCGTAGACTTACTCGGACAGGCTCCTGGGACACGGCCTGGAGGTGTTCACGGGCGATATTGCGCCCCTCCAACGGATCTGCGACATCGGTGAGATGGTCTTCACAGGGCCTCATACGACAGCGTCCCGTCTTCGGCCAGGGCGCGAACATATCGGGCGGCTCGCAACAGCTTGGGCCGAGCCGCAGCGCGGGCCAGCACGTCCAACCGGTCCAGGTCCAGAGTCTCCAGATCCAACCGCAACTCCTCGATATAGGCAGGTCCATACCCGCCGGAACACAGATGAACGACATCGAGCAACGCCTGCTCCGGCAGCGCAACGGACGCTGTCTGCCCTTGGCCAGGTTGACCTGGCGGTAGCCGTAAAGCAGATCCACTTTCACATGACGGAGATAGTTACGAGCACGTTGATTTGGGTATCGGCTGATGCAAGATTGGGCCGAATTGGTTCTTCCAAAGGAATCTGTCTCTAATGCAGCGAGAAAGCACACGACGACTCGCCCAACTGGGCGGTAGTCAACCTGATCTCCAGTCCACTCAAAGACGGCGTCCACAGCCCACCGAACCACATCCGAGCGGCGGGGGACCAGACACGCACGGCGTGCGACAGCCACCGGTCCAGCTTGAACATATCGAAGCCATCGAAAAGCGGCTGTGGACAGCGGCGGATACCTTGCGGGCCAACTCCAACTACGCCAGCAACGAGTATTTCCTGCCCGTCATGGGGTTGGTCTTCCTGCGCCACGCGTACAGCCGCTACCTGGCGGTCAAGGACACCATCGAGGCGGGACTGCCCACCCGTGGCGGCAAGAAACGAGCGTTGACCAAGGAAGACTTCTCACAGAAGAGCGCCATCTTTCTGCGGCCGGAGGCGCAGTTCGACTATCTGGTCGGATTGCCGGACGGCGAAGACCGCGCCAAAGCCCTCATCCGTGCGATGGAGTCCATCGAAGACGACTACGAGAGCCTGCGCGGCGTGCTTCCCAAGAGCGAGTACCAGGAACTCGACAACGCCGTTCTCGGCCAACTCCTGCGAACCCTCAACCCCGACGAGTTGAAGCTGGTCTCGGGCGACATCTTCGGCCGCATCTATGAGTACTTCCTGACCCGGTTCGCCGACCAGAAGGCGCACGACGGCGGCGAGTTCTTCACGCCCATCTCCCTGGTTTCGCTCATGGCCCACATGCTTGACCCCGACCGCGGCACCCTACTCGATCCTGCATGCGGGTCCGGCGGGATGTTCGTCCAGAGCGCGCGCATCGTGGAGGATCACGGCCAGATCCCCGCCGCCCGGCTGACCTTTCGCGGAATGGAAAAGAACGCCACCACCATTCGACTGGCCAAGATGAACCTGGCCGTCCACGGCCTGGAGGGCGACATCCAGCCGGCCATCACCTACTACGAGGACCCCCACGAACTCGTAGGCAAGGCCGACTACGTCATGGCCAACCCGCCCTTCAACGTCGACGAGATCGACGCGGACAAGGTCCGTACCGACCCGCGCCTGCCGTTCGGTCTGCCCGGCGTCAACAAGAAGGACAAGGTCTCCAACGGCAATTACGTCTGGATCAGCTACTTCTACAGCTATCTGAACGATAAAGGTCAGGCCGGTTTCGTCATGTCGTCCCAAGCTTCCAGCGCCGGGGGCGCCGAGGCTCAACTGCGGCGCAAGCTGATCGAGACCGGCGACGTGGACGTGATGATCGCGATACGCTCCAACTTCTTCTACATCCGCACCGTACCCTGCGAGCTCTGGTTCCTGAACCGCAACAAGCCTGAGCGGCATCGCGACAAGGTGCTGATGATCGACGCGCGAAACGTGTACCGGCAAGTCACCCGCAAGATCTACGACTTCAGCCCCGAGCAGGAACAGAACCTGCTGGCCATCGTCTGGCTCTACCGCGGGGAGACCGACAAGTATCGCGACCTCGTGACCCGCTACTGCCGTCTTTCGCTGGAAGCCGCTCGACAGATCCAACCGGTTCGCGACTTCCGGACGGCCATGGAGAATCTTGCCAACGCGTGTAACGTTGGAGATCTGCTGGACCAGGACGCCAGCCCAAAAGCCCTAAAGCAGGAACTGGTTCGGGAGAACGACCGCTTCTCGGACGACATTGAGAAGTTCGGAGAGTCGGCCGAGGCCGCTACCGCCGACTTCGAAACCTCGATCAACCCTATCGAGCTTCAAAATTTACATTTGACGCTTCAAGAGTCCGCACATGACTTGACGAAAGAGGCCGATCACCTCTACAAGCTCGCCGTTCGCCTGATCGAGACTTGCGAGGGGGAGTGGAAGGCCAAGTCGAGCGACGCCTGGAACAGTCGGGATGTGGCCCACGCCCGCAGGGCTGCCGACGAGGCTCATCAACGGACCGTAGAACAACTTGGGAAAGTGCGTTACTTCTGGCGGCAAGCCCGGTGGCTCGCAGAGCGGTTCCCCAAGGGAGAGTTGCGCGACGTGGAGGGACTGGTCAGGCTAGTGGACCGGTCGGAGATCGAGGCCAACGACTGGAGCTTGACCCCTGGCCGTTATGTCGGCGTCGCCACAGAAGAGGAAAACCAGGACTTCGACTTCGAACAAGCCCTGCACGACATTCACGCGGAACTGGAAGATCTCAACAAAGAAGCCGCCGGTCTGGCAGAGAAAATCGGCAGGAACATTAAGGAACTACTGGTAAACTCAAGCCGGTAGGGTGTTGAGAACTGCGGCGGGTGCCGGTCACGGAGATTGCGAGAACTCGCAAGACAGGAGAACTGAGACGATCTCGGTTGACCAAGAGACTCCACGAGAACGTAAGCCGATGGATTGGCCCGAAACCGTTTTCGGAAAACTCTACGCAATTCCTTCAAAGAACGGGCTTACTCGGCCCGCTCGGTTGCGAGGCGCCGGTTACAAAATGATCAACATGGGCGAATTGTTCGCTAACGACCGTATCGGCGACATCGACATGGAGCTTGTTCCAATGAATGACAAAGAACTCGCCACCAT
>JAJDXX010000184.1 GCA_022823055.1 Candidatus Binatia bacterium
AATGCTCCATCCCCGCGACCGCGGTACCCCTGGGGGGGGGGGGCGGGGCAATGCGCCCGCCACCCCCCCCCCCCCTGTTTCCCCGTTTGCGGGGGAAGGACGACTCAGGGGTTGTTGCCTCTCTCAGGTGGGGTTTTGCCACAGCCTGTTCCACGGGAACGACGGACCTGGAACGCGCTGCTAATCCCGAATGTCCTGAGTGAACCAATCCCGAGGAATCTCCCGACCGGCGCCCAGCTCCCGCGCCTTCCGCACCACGTAGCCGGCTACGGAGGCGAACTGGAGGCCTTGGGTGCCGTCGTTCAGGAAGAACGTCACGTCCGAGTCCTTGGCGCGGCCCTGGACCGTGCCGCCCATGAGATCCGTCAATAGCGGGTGCTTGCCCGAAAACAGGTCCACGCCGGGGTTCACGATGCGCGTGGTCTCGTCGTCGGTGCCGGCTACGTAGGAGGCGTACCCGGCGATGCGGCGCATGCCCTCGTCCAGGGTGTGGATGGTGCCGCGGCCGAGCTTCACGGTCACGTCGCAGCGGTCGAGGATGCCGGGGTCCCATTCGTTGCTGCGGACACAGGTGACGAAGGCGCCGTCCTCCACCCAGCCGGGGTTCTCCACCACCACCCGGACGGAGTCGGTGCAGGTGGCCACCATGTCCGATCCCCGCACCACCTCTTCCACGTTGTCCCGCGTGGTCACGGGCACGCCCAGCATCGCGCTCATCCTCTTCGCATAGGCCTCGCGGTTGGCCGGGGTCGGGCTGTACACCTTGACCTCGGTAAGCTTGCGCACCTCGGCGAACGCGCGCAGGTAGGTCTCCGCCATGCCGCCCGACCCGAGCATGCCCACCACCGAGGCATCCTCACGGGCCAGGTACCGGGCCGCCAGGCCCGCGCAGGCGCCCACGCGCATGTGCTGGATGATGCCGTCGTTAATGATCGCCAGGGGCTCGGCGTTGCGCGCCGAGAAGACCATCACCAGACCGCAGTAGGTGCCGGGCTCCATGCAGTACTTCTCCACCGTGCGCCCCTCCGGCCACTCCAGCATGTCCGACTTCATGCGGATGGCGAACACGCCGAAAGAGCGCGAGGCCCCCTCCATGGTGCCCCAGCGGTACATGCGTTCGGGATCGTCGTGCGGCACGTAGAGGTCGATGCGCGGCCGGTACACGGCGCGCTGCGCCAGGAGGTCGCGGTAGCCGGTCTCCAGGGCGTCGATGCACCCCTTCATGTCGAGAATTTCCTCTACCGTCTCGTTGTTGATGAGCAACATGCCAGTGTCCTTGTGAAGGGCCGGAAAAGCCGGTCGAGCGGCTTTGAAGCGGCACGCCGGTTGGAAGGAAATCAGGCGCGCCACAAACCGGGAAGCAGGCGCGCCGCGAAACGGCGGGCCGTCAACCTCCCAGCGTAATCATCTCGATCTTGTCGTGTCGCTCCGGATCGTAGCCGTCCGGCGACTGGATGGCGTGGAGCCGGTCGGTCGAGAAGCGGTCCTTGCGGCCAGCCCACACGGCCGCCAACCACTCACGGATCTCGTCGTCGCCGGCGTCGCTCCGAAGCCGCGCCTTGAGGTCGTGTCCGGTGCGGGAAAAGAGGCAGGTGACGATCCGGCCGTCCGCGGTCAGGCGTCCCCGGCTGCACGTTCCGCAGAACGGCTCGGTCACGGACGCGACGATGCCCACCGTACCCTTGCCGTCGCGGAAGGCGTAGTCCACCGCGGGAGCGTTGCCTTCGCCTCGGCCGATGGGCTCCAGCGGATAACGTGCCCCGATGCGCTCGAGGATCTCGGCCTTCGGCACCGTCCGCTCCAGCCGCCAGGCGTTGGCCGTGCCCACGTCCATGTACTCGATGAAGCGCATGACGAAGCCGTGCTCCCGCCCGAACTCCACCAGCGGGAGGATGTCCTCCTCGTTGACGCCCCGCTCGACGACCGCGTTGATCTTGATGGGAGCCAACCCGGCTTCCCGGGCCGCGAACAGCCCCTTGAGCACGTCGCCCAGGTCGCCGCGCTTGGTGATTTGCCGGAACCTTTCCGGTTCGAGGCTGTCGATGCTCACGTTGATGCGCCGTAGCCCGGCCGCCCGCAACTCCTCTGCCATGCCGCTCAGGCGGGAGCCGTTGGTGGTGAGGGCGATGTCCTCGATGCCCTCGATGCCCGAGAGTTGCCGCACCAGATCCGGCAGGTCGCGTCGCACCAGGGGCTCGCCCCCGGTCAGCCGGATCTTGCGCACCCCCAGCGGCACTGCCAGCCGCACCACCCGGCAGATCTCCTCGTAGGTAAGGATCTCCCGCTTGTCGATCCAGTCGTAGTGGTCGAACGGCATGCAGTAGGTACAACGGAAGTTGCACCGGTCCGTCACGGATATCCGCAAGTCCCGCAAGGGGCGATGTAGCTGGTCCTGCAACACGACGACAAATATGGAACCGGGAACCTCCCAAGTCAAGGTAACGAGTCCCTTGAGACGTTGAGACGAATGGCACGCCGCTTGACGGGACCCCATGCACAGGGAATAATCCGGTTGGACCACGAGAGAGCGATTGAAGCACTGGACGGCTGTTGCCATTTCTAAGGGAAGAGGAGTCATTCATGGCCAATACATGGGACGATATTCTGACCGACCGTGACAAGGAAGTGTTCGCGCTGTCGGGCTATGGCGCCAAGGGCGGGTTCGGTTCGCGGCCGGCCGTGCTGGTGATCGACGTGAACTACAACTTCGTCGGTGACCGGCGGGAGCCCATCGTGGAGTCGGTCAAGCGCTTCCGCAACAGTTGCGGCGAGGAAGGCTGGGTCGGCGTGGACCACATCGCCATGCTCCTGGAGGAAGCCAGGAAGAAGCACCTGCCGATCTTTTTCACCACGGGCCACGGCGAGGAGGACTCCGTCGCCTTCGGCCGCTGGCACAACAAGAACTCGCGCGGCACCGAGGATTTCGACGACTTGGCCAAGAAGGGCAACGAGATCGTCAAGGAGATCGCGCCCGAGAAGGGCGAGGTGGTAGTGCGCAAGCAGAAGCCCAGCGCCTTCTTCGGCACCCCGCTCATGAGCATGCTCAACGAGGTGCACGCGGACACCGTGCTCGTGACCGGGACCACCACCAGTGGCTGCGTCCGGGCGTCGGTCATCGACGCGTTCTCGTACAACTACAACGTCGCGGTGGTGGAGGAATGCACCTTCGACCGCGGTCAGGCGTCGCACAAGATCAACCTCTTCGACATGCACATGAAGTACGCGGACGTCGTGTCGCTGGAGGAGACGCTCGACTACGTCCGGGGCCTGCCGGACAACCTGTACGCTCCGGCGCTCTAGCGGCTGCTGGCACGCGTGCGACGGCCCGCGAGCCTGTCGTTCGGCGATGATGCACCGCGGGATGCAGGGGCGGTTCTCACAACCGTCCCTGCCCCGCGCGCCGGTACAGTCACCGCAAAGCGCGGCGACAGGCCGACGGCAGGATGAGCGGGTCCACCCGTTCCATGAGCGAGATCGCACGGCACATCGAAGGGTTCGGCGACTACCTGCGCGACCAGGCGCGCTTCTCCCCGCACTCGGTCAAGGGCTACCTGACCGACGTGGAGGGTTTTCGCGTGTACCTGGAAGAGAACGGTCTGGACACCGGCGGCGACGGGGACGCCGCTCTGCGTTCTGTCAACACCCGCTGGCTCCGGGGCTACCTCAAGACCCTCCACGACACCCGCAAGAAGAGCACCATCGGGCGCAAGCTCGCGGCCCTGAAAGGGTTTTTCCGCTATCTCCTGCGCGAGGGCATCATCGACCGGGACCCGCTGGTGGGGTTCTCCAACCCCAAGCAGGAGGCGCCGCTGGTGACGTTCCTGTCCGTGGACGAGGCGTTCCGGGTACTGGGCTGTCTGCCCGACGAGGGCATCCTCCCGGCCCGCGACCGCGCCATCATGGAGGTGCTGTACTCGTCCGGCGTGCGGGTGAGCGAGCTGGTGGGGCTCGACTGGCGCGACGTGGACTTCTCCCTGGGCGTGCTCAAGGTCTTCGGCAAGGGGTCCAAGGAGCGCATCGTGCCGGTGGGCGAGGTGGCCCTGAAGGCCCTGCGCGACTACGCGGCACACCAGCGGGAGCGCTGGGAACGCACCGCGCGCGGGGAGGAGCCGGTCTTCCTCAACAACCTCGGAGGCCGCATCACCACCCGCAGCGTCGCGCGCATCGTCGAGAAGTACCTGCGGCTCGCGGGCATCCCCGTACGCATGGGTCCCCACGGCCTGCGCCACACCTTCGCCACGCACCTCCTGAACGCCGGCGCCGACCTGCGCTCGATCCAGGAACTGCTGGGCCACGCAAGCCTCTCCACCACCCAGCGCTACACCCACGTCAACCTCGACCAACTCACCGCCGTCTACGACCGCGCGCATCCACGGGCGTGAACGGCGCGGCCCGTCCTGGGAGGCTGAGCGGCCGCGCTTCTGCACTGTTTCCCGGCGGTTCCGGGTACAAGGGCCTGCGAAGTCGGCCGATTCGTGTTAGACTGTCGAGTTCAGCGCGCGTGCTGCGGTGCCCGCGCTGGCAGACAGGGTCACGGAACCTCGCGAAAGTCCCCATCGGCAACTCCATTCGCGATAGTCTCCCATTGACGATGTTTCACGGAACCACCATTCTCGCCGTGCGTCACGGCGGCAAGATCGTAGTCGCGGGTGACGGACAAGTGAGCCTCGGCGACACGGCCTTGAAGCACACCGCTCGCAAGGTTCGGAAGCTTTACGGCGACCGGGTCATTGCCGGGTTCGCGGGCGCCACCGCGGACGCGTTTACCCTGTTCGAGAAGTTCGAGGGAAAGCTCGAGCAGCACGGCGGGGTGTTCAGGCGCGCGGCGGTGGAGCTGGCCAAGGAGTGGCGCACCGACCGGATGCTGCGCCGGTTGGAAGCGCTGATGATCGTGGCCGACGTCGAGGCGTCGCTCCTGGTTTCGGGCAACGGCGACGTGGTGGAGCCCGACGACGGCGTCCTCGCGGTCGGGTCCGGCGGAAACTACGCGCTGGCGGCAGCGCGCGTCCTGGTCCAGCACAGTTCGCTCGATGCCCGCGCCATCGCCGAGGAGGCGATGAAGGTGGCCGCGACGATCTGCGTTTATACCAACGGCAATCTGACCATCGAGGAACTGCCCTGACCCCCGCGCCGTCCGATAAGACCGGCGCCGCGGCCGGTACGGACGGCCTCCCAGCACGGATCCCATGAAAGACGAAAGCCGACAGTTGAGTGTGCGCGTGCCCGAGGGGCAGGCGCTGACGCCCGTCATGACGCCGCGCGAGATCGTCTCGGAGCTCGACCGCTACATCGTCGGGCAGCGCGACGCCAAGCGCGCCGTGGCCGTGGCCGTGCGCAACCGTTGGCGGCGGCAACTGGTGCCCGCGGAGCTGCGCGACGAGATTGCCCCCAAGAACATCATCATGATCGGCCCCACCGGGGTGGGCAAGACCGAGATCTCCCGCAGGCTCGCCAAGCTGGCGCAGGCGCCGTTCATCAAGGTGGAGGCGTCGAAGTTCACCGAGGTCGGCTACGTCGGCCGGGACGTGGAGTCCATCATCCGCGACCTCATGGACCTGTCCGTCAAGATGGTGCGGGAAGAGGAGCAGGAGAAGGTCCAGGTCAAGGCGCGGGACCTCGCGGAAGAGCGAGTCCTGGACCTGCTGCTGCCGGAGCCGCAGGTGCCGGACAACGGGGGCGGCGGCGAAAGCGGCGAAAGCCAGGTGGAGCCGCCTTCGCCCGCTACCCGCGAGAAGCTCCGGCGGATGCTCCGGGCCGGGAAGCTCGACGACCGCTCCGTCGACATCGAGTTGACCCAGAGCATGACCCCGATGATCGAGGTGCTGACGCCGCAGGGCATGGAGGAGATGGAGTCCAACATCAAGGAGATGTTCTCCAACCTCCTTCCCAAGCAGACCAAGCGCAAGACCGTGAAGATTCCCGAGGCCATGAAGCTGCTCACCCAGGAGGAAGCGGCGCGGCTCGTGGACATGGAGACCGTGGTGGGCGAGGCCACCCGCCGGGTGGAGCAGTCGGGCATCGTTTTCATCGACGAGATCGACAAGATCGCCGGCCGGGAAACCGTGCACGGCCCCGACGTGTCCCGGGAAGGGGTCCAGCGCGACCTCTTGCCCATCGTCGAGGGCTCGACGGTGAGCTCGAAGTACGGGCTGGTGCGCACCGATCACATCCTGTTCATCGCGTCCGGCGCCTTCCACAATTCCAAGCCGTCGGACCTCATCCCGGAGTTCCAGGGCCGGTTTCCCATCCGCGTGGAGCTGAGTTCCCTGGACAAGAACGACTTCGTGCGCATTCTGACCGAGCCCAAGAACGCGCTCATCCGCCAGTACGTGGCGCTCCTGGAGACCGAGAAGATCCGGCTGAGCTTTCAGGAAGACGCCATCGAGGAGATCGCCCGCATCAGCGCCGAGGCCAACGAGAAGATGGAGAACATCGGCGCGCGCCGGCTGCACACCATCCTGGAGAAGCTGCTGGACGAGATCTCCTTCACTGCCCCGGAGATGCCGGGCCGCGAAGTGCGCATCGACGCCGCCTACGTCGGCGAGCGCCTCGATGCGATTCTGAAGGACCAGGACCTGTCGCGGTACATCCTGTAGGCACCCACGGTTATCGGAGTCGCGCAAGTGGAAGATTTCATCGGCAAGGCGGAAGTGCTGCTGGAAGCGCTCCCGTTCATCAAGCGTTTCTACGGCAAGACGTTCGTGGTCAAGTACGGCGGCGCGGCCATGGTGGACGAGGCGCTCAAGCAGAGCTTCGCCCAGGACATCGTGCTGCTCAAGTACGTGGGCATCAACGTGGTGGTGGTGCACGGCGGTGGCCCCCAGATCAACGAAACCCTGGGAAAGATGGGCATCGAGAGCCGGTACGTGCGCGGCATGCGCGTCACCGACTCGGAGACCATCGACATCATCGAGATGGTGCTGGTGGGCAAGGTCAACAAGGAGATCGTCGCGCTCGTCAACCAGCACGGCGGCGCCGCCGTGGGCCTCAGCGGCAAGGACGGCCAGCTCATTCTGGCGCGCAAGATGAACGTGACCGTGCCCGGCGACGGCGAGAGCACGGAGATCATCGACATCGGCATGGTGGGGGAGATCGTGCGGGTGGACCCCACGGTGATCCGCTCGCTGGACGGCAACCGCTTCATCCCGGTGATCGCGCCGGTGGGCGTGGGCGAGATGGGAGAGACCTACAACATCAACGCGGACCTGGTGGCCGGGCGCGTGGCCGCGGCCCTCGGCGCGGAGAAGCTGATCCTCCTGACGGACGTGGAGGGCGTGCGCGACCGTGAGGGGGGCCTGATCAGCACCCTCACCATCGGGCAGTCCGCGGAACTGATCCGGAAGGACGTGATCTCTTCCGGCATGATCCCCAAGGTCGAGTGCTGCGTGGACGCCCTCAACGGCGGCGTGGTCAAGACCCACATCATCGACGGCCGGGACCGCCACGCGGTGCTGCTGGAGATCTTCACGGAGCAGGGTGTCGGCACCGAGGTGATTCGAGATTGACCGCCGCCACACGCGCGGCAGGACAGGATGAGGGTCGGCGGGACGGTTCAGGTCGTCCGTGCGGCTCAATGGACGCATGATGTCAAACCTGGAAGTACAACAACTCACCGAAGCACACGTGATGAACACCTACGCGCGCTTCCCCATCGCGCTGGTGCGGGGCGAGGGCGTACGGGTGTGGGACGCGGACGGCAACGTGTACCTGGACTTCGTCGCCGGCATCGCCGTGAACAGCCTGGGGCACTGCCATCACGCGGTGGCCAAGGCCGTGTCGGAGCAGGTGCGCAGCCTGATTCACGTCTCGAACCTCTACCACATCGAGCCCCAGGCATGGCTGGCCAAGGCGCTGTGCGAGCACTCCTTCGCCGACCGCGTGTTCTTCTGCAACAGCGGCGCCGAGGCCAACGAGGCCGCCATCAAGTTGGCGCGGCGCTACGGCGCGGAGCAGGCCCAGGGCCGGAGCGAGGTCATCACCGCCCTCAACTCATTCCACGGGCGCACCCTGGCCACGCTGACGGCCACGGGCCAAGAAAAGATCCGCTTGGGCTACGATCCGCTACCGTCGGGTTTCCGCTACGTCCCGTTCAACGACCTGGAAGCGGTCGAGGACGCGGTGGACGAGCGCACCGCGGCGATCCTGGTGGAGCCCATCCAGGGCGAGGGCGGGGTGGTGGTGCCGGACGCGTCCTACATGCGCGGGCTGCGCCAACTCTGTGACGACAAGGGCCTGCTGCTGATGTTCGACGAGGTGCAGGTGGGCATGGGGCGCACCGGGCGGCTCTTCGGCTACGAGCACTTCGGCGTCGAGCCCGATGTCATGACCTTGGCCAAGGCCCTGGGCGGCGGCCTCCCCCTGGGCGCCATGCTGGCGCGCGAAGATGTGGCCAAGAGCTTCCCCCCGGGCTCCCACGCCTCCACCTTCGGCGGCAACCCGGTGGTGTGCGCGGCCGGACTGGCGGTGATGAAGACCATCCTGGAAGACGGGCTGGTGGAGCACTGCGCGGCCATGGGCGACCTCCTGCGCAAGGGACTGGAGGGGCTCGCGCAACGCTTCGACTTCATCCGCGAGGTACGCGGCAAGGGGTTGCTGCTGGGCATGGAGATGGACCGCGAGTGCGGACCCATGGTCCAGGAATGCATGAAAAACGGTCTCCTGGTAGTGCTGGCGGGCGCCAACGTGCTGCGCATGGTGCCGCCGCTGACGGTGACCGAGGCGGACGTCGAGGAGGCGCTGGCCATCCTGGAGCGGGTGCTGGGGCGGGTGTAGAGGAGCGGCAACAACCTCCTGACTCGTCATTCCCGCGAAAGCGGGAATGACGGGAGATGAGACGCTAGATGAAGCGCGACATACGGACATTGCGGGACCTCACGCGGGCGGACATGGATCACGTCCTCTCGCTCGCCGCCACCCTCAAGCAGGAACGCGGCGAGGGGCGGCTGCGGCCGCTCCTGGCGGGGAAGAAGCTCGCGCTCCTGTTCCAGAAGCCCAGCCTGCGCACCCGCGCCACCTTCGACATCGGCATGACCGAGCTGGGCGGTAGCACGCTCTTCCTGGGGCCCGACGAAGTGCAGCTCGGCACCCGGGAAACACCGGCCGACTGCGTGCGCGTGCTGGACCGCCTGGTGGACATCATCGCCGCGCGCACCTTCGCCCAGGAGGTCGTGGAGGAACTGGCGGAGCACGGCTCCGTGCCGGTGATCAACGCGCTGTCCGACCTGTACCACCCGTGCCAGGTGCTGGCGGACCTCCTGACCCTGAAGGAGAGCAAGGGCCGTATCGAAGGGTGCCACGTGGTGTTCGTGGGCGACGGCAACAACGTCGCCCATTCCTGGCTGCTGGCGGCGGAGAAGCTCCCGTTGCGCTTCACCCTGGCCTGTCCCGAGGGGTTCGAGCCTGACCGGGAGATCCTGGAATCGGCGGTGGCCGCGGGAGCGGACGTCGCCGTCACCCATGATCCGGCCGCGGCGGTGGACGGTGCCGACGCCATCTACACCGACGTGTGGGCGAGCATGGGGCAGGAGGCGGAAGCCGGCGACCGGCAAACGGCCTTCGCCGCGTTCCAGGTGAACCGGGAATTGGTGGCCCGCGCCAGCGACGACGTGGTGGTGATGCACTGCCTGCCGGCCCACCGCGGTGAAGAGATCACGGACGAGGTCATCGAAGGGCCGCACTCCGTGGTCTTCGACCAGGCGGAGAACCGCCTCCACGCGCAGAAGGCGCTGATGGTCTGGTGCCTCTCGGGTGATTGACGTGGCCGCGCGTACGGTTTGCTGCCGCTTCGTCGCCGGTCGTGAACGATGAAAACCAGCGGGAAGGGCGCCATGCCCGCCCGCGTGAATGAAACCATTGACGGGGAGATTCATGAAACCGAACAAGGTCGTGCTTGCCTACTCGGGCGGTCTCGACACCTCCGTGTGCCTGCGCTGGGTGAAGGAGACCTACGACTGCGAGGTCATCGCCTACTGCGCCGACGTGGGCCAGGAAGAGGATCTGGAAGAGGTGCGGCGCAAGGCGCTGGCCACCGGCGCCAGCGACGTGGTGGTGGACGACCTGCGCGAGGCGTTCGTGCGCGATTACGTGTTCCCCATGCTGCGCGGCAACGCGGTGTACGAGGGCGCCTACCTGCTGGGCACCTCCATCGCCCGCCCCCTCATCGCCAAGCGCCAGCTCGAGGTAGCGCTGGACGCCAACGCCGAAGCCGTCTCCCACGGCGCCACCGGCAAGGGCAACGACCAGGTGCGCTTCGAGCTGACCTATTACGCCCTCAAGCCCGACATCCAGGTCATCGCCCCGTGGCGGGAGTGGGACCTGAACTCGCGCACCGCGCTGATCGATTACGCCCGGCGCTACGACATCCCGGTGCCCGTGACCAAGGACAAGCCCTACAGCATGGACCGGAACCTGTTCCACATCAGCTACGAGGGCGGCGTGCTGGAGGACCCTTGGCAGGAGCCCCCGGCGGACATGTTCATGTGGACCGCGTCCCCCGAGGCCGCGCCCGACGAACCCCAGACCATCGATCTGGAGTTCGCCTCCGGCGACCCCGCGGCCCTGGACGGGAAACGCCTGGAGCCGGCGGAGATGCTGGTGGCGCTCAACGGCCTGGGCGCGCGCCACGGCATCGGCCGGGTGGACATGGTGGAGAACCGCTACGCTGGCATGAAGTCCCGGGGCATCTACGAAACCCCCGGCGGCACCATCCTGCACGCCGCGCGCCGGGCGGTGGAGCATCTCACGCTGGACCGCGAGGTGATGCAACTCCGGGATTCGCTGATCCCGCGCTATGCCCAGATGATCTACAACGGCTACTGGTTCGCGCCCGAGCGGCAGATCCTGCAGCAGACCCTGGACGCCGTCCAGGAGCGGGTCACGGGCACGGTGCGTCTCAAGCTCTACAAGGGCTCGGCGTCGGTGGCCGGAAGGAAGTCGCCGGTGTCGCTGTACGACCCGGTCACCGCCACCTTCGAGAAGGACGAGAGCTACAACCAGGCCGACGCGGACGGGTTCATCAAGCTGAACGCGCTGCGGCTCAAGATGGCCGGCCGGGTGGCGGGCGCGTAACCGGCAGGGCAAAGAAGAAGGCAGCCTGCATTCGGGTCGAAGCGCGTAAACGACATGGCGAAAAAGAAACAGCTCTGGGGCGGCCGGTTCGCCGGCTCCACCGCTGATTCGGTGGTGGCTTTCACCGCGTCCGTGGACGTGGACCGGCGCCTCTACCGGCACGACATTGCCGGCAGCATCGCCCACGCCCGGATGCTCGGAAGGCAAGGCATCATCCCGGCGGGCGAGGCGCGCAAGATCGTCGCCGGCCTGCGCGCCGTCCGGAAGGAGATCGAGAGCGGCGCGTTCCCCTTCAGCGTCGCCGACGAAGACATCCACATGAACATCGAGCGGCGGCTGACCGAGAAGATCGGCAGCGTGGGCGAGAAGCTCCACACCGCCCGGAGCCGCAACGACCAGGTCAATCTCGATACGCGGCTCTACCTGCGGGAGGCCCTCGACGGCATCCTGGGGGACCTCCAGGCGTTGCAGGAGGCGCTGGCGGGTGCCGCCCGGCGCAACGAGCACGTGCTGATGCCCGGTTACACGCACCTTCAGCGAGCCCAGCCCGTGCTCTTCGCGCATCACCTGCTGGCCTACGTGGAGATGTTCGAGCGCGACAAGAGCCGCTACCACCACTGCCGGGAACAGACCAATGTGATGCCCCTGGGCTCCGGCGCGCTGGCAGGCACCACCTTTCCCATCGACCGGGCCTACGTGGCCAAGCTCCTCGGTTTCCCGCGCGTGACCCAGAACAGCATCGACGCCGTGAGCGACCGGGACTTCGTGCTGGAGTTCCTCTCGGCGTCCGCCATCCTCTTCGTGCACCTGAGCCGCATGGCCGACGAGCTGATCCTTTGGTCCAGCGAGGAGTTCGGCTTCATCGAGTTGCCGGACGCCTACTGCACGGGCAGCTCCATGATGCCGCAGAAGAAGAACCCCGACGTGGCCGAGCTGATCCGCGGCAAGACCGGGCGGGTGTACGGCCACCTGAATGCGCTCCTGGCCATCATGAAGGGGTTGCCGCTGGCCTACAACCGCGACCTCCAGGAAGACAAGGAGCCCCTGTTCGACACCGCCGACACGGTCGCGGCATGTTTGGCCATGGCCCGGGAGCTGTTCAACGGCCTCAAGGTCCGCGGCGAGCGCATGGCCGCGGCCGCGGAGCAGGGCTTCATGAACGCCACCGACCTGGCGGACTACCTCGTGGGCCGGGGCCTCAGCTTCCGTGCCGCCCACGACGTGGTCGGCCGGGTGGTGCGCCATTGCATCGACCAGGGATGCAAGCTGGATGACCTGCCGCTGGAGGAACTCCAGGGCTACTGTCCGGACATCGGCCCCGACGTCTACAAGGTCCTGACGCTCCGCGCCGGCGTCGAGCGCCGGCGCGCCCCGGGCGGCACCGCGCCCGTGAACGTGCGCCGCCAACTGAAGAAACTGGGGGTGTGATGGCAGTCGGTTCGTCGAAGGAACGACGCCCCGAAACGTCATTCCCGCGAAGGCGGGAATCCAGGGGTGGGGAGGGGCTGAAAGGAGAATGTTTCCCGACCTCGCTCCACATGGGCGAGGCCGCCGGCCTTGTCTGCCTGCTCCTCCTGTTGGTCGTGGCAACCGGCTGCGGTCACAAGGGTCCGCCCCGGGCGGCGGACCTCGTGGAGCCGGTGGCCATCAGCGACCTGACCCTCGTGCTCGGGGACCGCAGCGTGCGCCTGGGCTGGTCGCACCCGCGGACCGCTCGAGACGGCCGGCCGCTCACGGACCTCGCCGGATTCGTGGTGTACCGCAAGAGCACGTCGGCGGATTGCCCGGACTGCAACGCCGCCTACGGCGAGCGGGCCATGGTCCGCGTGGAGGACGAAGGGCGTTTCTTCAAGCAGTCCGAATACAAGTTCACGGACACGGAGCTTCAACCCGGCCGGGTGTACCGGTATCGGGTCCGCGTCCTGTTGTCGGACGGCTCCCTCAGCAGGCCGTCCAACGAGGTCAGCATCGAATGGCAACGGCAGTAGAACGTTTCACACACAGGAACGACGAGATGTATTGCGAGGATGTCCCGGTCCGGGACGTCGTGGAAGCGGTAGGGACGCCGGTGTACCTCTACAGTTTGGCGCATTTGCGTGACGCCTTCCGCACCCTCGACCAGGCATTTGCCGGAACCCGACACCTGGTGTGCTTCTCGGTCAAGGCCAACTCCAACCTCGCGGTGCTGCGCGCCTTCGTCAACGAGGGCTCGGGGTTCGACATCGTGTCCGGCGGCGAACTCTACCGGGTGCGCAAGGCCGGCGCCGACCCGCGCAAGGTGGTGTTCTCCGGCGTCGGCAAGACCCGCGAAGAGATGGAGTACGCGCTGCGCTCCGGCATCCTGATGTTCAACGTCGAGTCGGAGCAGGAGTTGGAGGCGCTGAACGAGGTGGCCGGGAGCATCGGCGTGGTGGCGCCCGTGAGCTTCCGCATCAACCCCGACGTGGACCCGCAGACCCATCCCTACATCTCCACCGGCATGAAGAAGAGCAAGTTCGGCATCGCCATCGACCCCGCGGCCGCGGCCTACCGGCATGCCATCGCGTTGCCCCACATCGACGTGGTGGGCGTGGACTGCCACATCGGCTCCCAGCTCACCTCCACGTCGCCGTTCTCGGACGCCGCCGCGCGCGTGCGCGCCTTCGTCGAGACGCTGCGGCGCGACGGCGCCAATATTCGTTACGTGGACCTGGGCGGCGGCCTCGGCATTCGCTACGACGACGAGCAGCCGCCGGATCCGCGCGACTACGCCAAGGCGCTGACGGACGGGATCGGCGACCAGGACGTGACCCTGGTGCTTGAGCCGGGCCGGTCGATGGTGGGCAACGCGGGCATCCTGGTGACCCGCGTGCTCTACCTCAAGCGGGGCGAGGCCAAGAATTTCGTGGTGGTGGACGGCGCCATGAACGACCTCATCCGCCCGTCCCTCTACGGCGCGTTCCAGGGCCTGCGGCCGGTGGTGCGGCGCGAGGCCGAGCCCATGACCGCGGACGTCGTCGGCCCCATCTGCGAGAGCGGCGACTTCTTCGCCCAGGACCGCCAGATCCAGACCCCAACGCCGGGCGACCTCCTGGCGGTGATGAGCGCCGGCGCCTACGGCTTCACCATGGCCTCCAACTACAACACGCGCCCGCGCGCCGCCGAGGTGCTGGTGGACGGCAACGAGTTCGCCGTGGTCCGTGAGCGCGAGACGCTGGAGAGCCTCGTGGCCGGTGAGAAGATTCCGGCGATGCTGTAGTGGCCCGGAGGACCCATGACCGAAATCACGTTCACCAAGATGCACGGCTGCGGCAACGACTTCGTGGTGCTGGACTGCATGGAACGTCCGCCCGCGGACCTGGCGGAGATCGCGAAGAACCTGTGCCACCGCCGCTTCGGCGTGGGCGCGGACCAGTTGCTCACCATCCGGCCGTCGGAGTCGGCGGACTTCCGCATGGAGATCTACAACGCCGACGGCGGCGAGGTGGAGATGTGCGGCAACGGCATCCGCTGCTTCGCCAAGTACGTCTACGAGCACGGTCTGACCGGGAAGCGGGAAATCGAGGTGGACACCCTCGCGGGCGTCATCCGCCCGCGTCTCAAGGGCGACCGCGTCGAGGTGGACATGGGCCGCCCCGTGCTCGAGGGGCGGGACATCCCGGTGGACGCCGACGGGCGCATCGTCAACCGGCCGCTGACCGTGGACGGGAATGAGCACGCGGTCACATGCGTGTCCATGGGCAATCCCCACTGCGTGCTCTACGTCGACGACGTGGAGCCGCTGGACCTGCCGCGCTTGGGACCCCTGTTCGAGCACCACGCCTTCTTCCCCAACCGCGTGAACACCGAGTTCGTCCAGGTGCTGGCCCCCGACGAGGTGCGCATGCGCGTATGGGAGCGCGGCGCCGGCGAAACCTGGGCCTGCGGCACCGGCGCCAGCGCCGTGTGCGTGGCCGGCAGCTTGACCGGGAAGACCGAAAAGAAGATAACCGTGCACTTGATCGGCGGCGACCTGGAGATCCACTGGGCCGACGACGACCGCGTCTACATGACGGGTCCCGCGCAGGAGGTGTTCCAGGGAAGCATCCGCGTGTGATGCGGCGCGGAATCGTCATTCGCGCACCGATCCCCCGGATCGCCATTCCAGCGGAACAGGCTGTGTCAACACTCGTGAAGTAGGGACTTTACGAACCGTCATTCCCGCGGAACAGGCTGTGTCAAAACTCTGCTCAGACACGAAATGGCACCAACCCCCCAATACGTCATTCCCGCGGAAGCGGGAATCCAGGGGTCTTGGAGGGGTCCCTACGCGGCGTTTCCCCGCTCCACCCCTCTGGATTCCCGCTTTC
>JAJDXX010000195.1 GCA_022823055.1 Candidatus Binatia bacterium
CCCCTCCCCACCCCTGGATTCCCGCTTTCGCGGGAATGACGTATTGGGGGGGCAGCGGCATGGACGGTATGACGGGTTTGGGCACGGTGGCAATGACGGGCACGGTGGCAACGACGTATTGGCGCGGTAGCGGCAATGACGTCATGGACAGGCTACGGGGAATGACGCATGGGGGGTAACGGCAATGACCGTGCTCAGGCTTTTCCGGCCAGCAGGCCGCGGGCGTTGTCGCGCAGGCGTCTTAATGCCTGAGGATCGTTGCTGTCGTAGTAGCCGCGGATCTCGCCGTCGCGGTCCACCAGCACGAAGCGGGAGCTGTGGAACACCACCGGGTCGGGGGTGGCGACGTCCACCGGGGCAGCGCTCAGGCGGAAGCCGTCCTGGATGATGCGGCGGATCTGCTCCACGTCGCCGGTGAGGAACAGCCAGCGGTCCGGGTCGGCTCGGTACCGCTCCGCGTACGCGGACAGCAGGGCCGTGGAATCGGTCAGCGGATCCACCGTGATGGAAACCGAGCGGAGGTCGCCGTGGCCCTTCAGGTCCGCTTGCAGCGCGGCCATGGAACGGCTCTGCAGCGGGCAGGTGTCCTGGCATGTCGTGTAGATGAAGTCGGCGATCCACACCCGGCCGCGCAGGTCGCCGGCCGATACCGGCCTGCCGCTACGCTCCACCAGGGAGAAGTCCGGCGCCGGGCCGTAGCGCGCCAGTTCCTCCAGTGCCGGTTGCCTGGGCATCGCCGGAGGCGTGCGGAGCTGCTGGACGACGAGCCCCGCGAGGATGACGAATAGCACGGACCCGACGGTCACCTGGATGGCGAAGCGCCGCTGCGTCATGCCGTGCACCCCGTATTCGCTGCCGCCGCACTCCTGGATTCCCGCCCCCGATCGGAGTCGACGGTGAGCTTTCGCGGGAATGACGTACTGGGGTGGCTCCGGGAATGACGTATCGCGTGGCACGCGGCCGCGTGACCCGGATTCAACTCGCGCCCGCGATGGCGGCGCGGAAGGGTAGCGGTGGAAGGAAAGCGTCTGTGTGTCAGCATGGCAATCAAGCGGGCCGCGTGGCTATGCGGGCGGAATCCTCCGCAGCAGCCGGCCATCTTCGTAAAGCTCGTAGCCCTTGATGAGCAGCTCGTAGCCGCGCCCGGGATGGTCGCTCAGATCGAGCAGCTCCAGGTCCAGCACCACCACCGTGGTCGCGCCCGGTTTGATCTCGAAACCGAGGCGGATCGGCTTTACGGCATTCTTGACCTTTCCCGGCGCGCCGGTCTTCGCGAGAGTTGCCCGAATTTCGGCCACCTGAAGGTCGACGGCCGCGAAACGGCGCGGCGCAAGCACGCCGCGGTACACGGTGGCGGCGGCCTTCCCGTCCTTGTACCGGGTCAGGTCCATGCGGTCCAGTTGGGGCGTCAGCTCGAGCCATCCCGGATCGGAGGAGCGCAGGCGCGCATCGGGCGCCAGCCGCAGCTTGCCCAGGAGCAAATCCACGCCGCGGAAGTCGTCGATGGCGTCGCGGTGGTCCTTGACCCGCACCTCCAGGGTGCCCCGCGCCTGCGCTTGGACCTGCGCTTGGACCTGTGCCTGTGCCTGTGCCTCCGCTGTCCCGCCGTTCTCGCCGGGGAACTTGTCGCGCGGATAGAATTGATAGGTCACGTGGAACTCACCCTGCTCGCGCGGCGTGTCCCAGTCCACGCGGAAGACGAGTGGAAGCTCCTTTTCCTGGCCGGGTTCGAGGACCTGCCGCAGGAAGCAGAAGCACTGGATGATGTCCAGGTATCTGGCGGCCGCCTCTTTGGGCGTGTCCAGGTGTCGCGCCTTGGCGGTGACGGCGCGGTCCGACAGGTTGCGCGCCCGGTAGGCGGCGTGCAGGGTTTCCCCCGGCTGCGCCAGCACCATCTCCTGCACCGGCTCGAAGGCCCACGGGAGGCCTTCCTTGACCTCGGCGTGGAAGAACACCCGGACCGCCTCGCTCCAGTTGTGGAAGACCGCCCAGCGCCCGTCCTCCTTCAGAAGCTCCAGCGATTCTTCCCCGGTGACCACCGGCAGGCTGCCGGTGCGCGCCATTTCGGCCACCGCGTCGAGGATTCGCCGGCGCTGCTCCGGCGTTAAGCGGTTCAATTCGTCGGGATCGAACCCGGCGAAGAGCTTCCCCAGCGCGGGGGAATTGGCGTCCGGAAGGCTTATGTCGAAACGGACCGTGGCGCTGTCGCCCCGGGTCGTGAAGGAAAGGGGTCCCACTTCGATCCGTTGCGCCAGCCCGCGCGCCAGCTCCGCGGCCGGGCCGGTGAAGGAAGGGTTCTCGCGCAGGTAGTCCGCCGCGCTCTTGGCCTCCTGGTCGCGCTTCGAGACGTACCGGTAGGCCTCGGCGTAGTCCTGGGCGTACACCGCCTTGAGGTAGCGCGACACCAGCGCGCGCGCCGCGTCGGCGTCCGCCTGCGCCGCCGCCGAGCCCACCCACAGCAACAGCGCCACGGCGGCGGCTGCCAGCCGGCCCACGGTGGGCCAGGGGCAAATCTTGTAGTTGCGGAGGTCCATAGTCGCCCTGTTTCGACCAGATTCAACAATTAAAGCATGAACCGGGGCCGAGTTCTGCCCCGATACGCCGTTTATGCGGAAGCGGTGGTGTCAAAACGGGTAGGGCCGCGAGAACCCCGCACTCCATACGCGGATGCGTCTGTTTCCCGAAACCTCATTCTGGAACCCCCCGAAACGTCATTCCCGAGGAAGCGGGAATCCAGGCGGGGTGGGGCCGGGGCAATGGAAGCCGCCACACCACCACTGCCCCTGGATTCCCGCTTGCGCGGGAATGACGTGGGAATGACGTATTCGGGGCGTCTCCGCCTGGAGCGTTTTGACACAGCCTGTTCCGCGGGAATGACGGATTGGGCTTTCGTTCCTTGAAGCTGGGGTTTTCAACACAGCCTGTTGCGCGGGAATGACGTTGCATGAAAGACTAGAGTCATAACCTACGACTACCTAACCAAGACATCGGACTACCCACAGGAGGTCATCATGGCATACAGCGCCAAGGGTCGTACCAAGGACTTTCCCGTTTTCGACTGTGACAGCCACATCTACGAGCCCCCGGAAGTCTGGGACAAGTACATTCCCGAGCGGCACCGCTCGCTGGCCAAGACGCACTTCTACCGGGACGCGGACCGCCTGGTGCTGGTGCGGAACTCGCGCATCAGCTTCCGGAGTCCCAACGAGTGGAAGTACCCCGCGGAGACCTGGCACCCCGGTTTGACCAAGGAGGAGATCGGCAGCGTTGAGCCCGGCACCCCGGAATGGGACAAGACGGTCGGCCGCAACGCCAGCGCCCGAGACCCCCACGTGCGCCTCAAGGACATGGACGCATCCGGCATCGACCAGGTGATGATCTTCCCCTCCACGTTCGTCTACCTGCCGCTGGTGGAGAACGCCGAGGCCGCGCACCTGTGCGCCCGTGCCTACAACGACTGGGTCTACGACTACTGCGGCGCCGACCGGAAACGGATGTACCCCGCGGCGGTGCTGCCCCTGCAGGACACGGACCGGGCCATCGACGAGCTGCGGCGGGTGGCCAAGCGGGGCTTCAAGTCCGCGCTGGTTCGGCCCATCATCGCGCTCAACCGCTACCCCACCTTTCCCGAATACGATCCCTTGTGGAAGGAGTTCGAGGAGCTCGGCATGGTCCTGGGCATGCACACCTTCCCGTCCCGCGGCGAGGCCATGTCGCCGGGTCTGGCGGAGCGCATGGGCGCCGACCGCAAGCGGCTGTTCGGCGACGAGGACATCCTCGTCTACTCCCCCGGGCAGTTCGTCGCCAACATCATGCAGGCCATGGGGTCCAAGCAAGCCGGCGACGCCGCCTACGGCTTCATCGCCGAAGCCATGACCTGGACCGGGGTGGTGCTGATGACCGGGTGGCTGGAGAAGTTCCCGCGCCTCAAGGTGGCGATCCTGGAGTCCAACTCGAGCTGGCTGCCGCTGGTGCTGGAGAAGGCCGAAGGCTACCTGGAGCTCTACCGCCACACCAACGAGAACATCGGCGACCCCAAGGAGGTCTTCTACAAGAGCTGCTACATCGCCTTCGAAGGCGACGAGGAGATCACCTTCCGGCTCTGGGACCTGTACGAGGACATCGGCCTTTGGTCCTCCGACATGCCCCACCTCGACGCGGCCGACGTCTGGGAAGCCATCGACAACATGAACAAGCACAAGGTCCCGAAACGCGCCCAGGAGAAGATGCTCGGCGGCAATGCCCGCCGCCTCTACGGCATCGAGCCGGAGATGGTGGTGACGCAGGCGCCGGACGAGTACACGCCGGTTACCATGTCGCGGTTCGCCTCGTAAGGAGAGGTTGACATGCCCGAAGTTTCTGTATACTAAAGTATACGAAAGGAGTCGTGGAGCAGTTTGATCTAGGGGACAGCGGCTGAGGAGGAGGAGGAGATCATGACTGTCAAGAAGTTCCAGACGGAACGGGGCGACGTACCCTTCGATGACTGGATGGATCGGATAGACACACGAGTTCAGGCACGGGTCGCAAAGCGTCTTGACCGGATTGAACGCGGCAACTTCGGTGATCACAAGAGCGTCGGCGAAGGGGTCATGGAACTCCGAGTTGACTATGGCCCAGGGTACCGCGTCTATTTCGGTCGCGACGGCAGCGAGACCGTAATCCTTTTGGGTGGCGGCGCCAAGAAGGGCCAGCGCGCCGACATCGAACAAGCCCAGAGAAATTGGAAGCGATACAAGCAGGAGTAACGCCATGCCGGCCGTGCCCTACAAGACAAGTGACTACCTCAAGACACCCGAGGCGATCGCTGAATACCTGAATGTGGTGCTTGAAGACCCGGACAGCGACCACGAGGATCTGTTGATTGCTCTCCGAAACGTTGCGGAAGCAGTTGGTGGCGTGTCGGAACTCTCACGCAGAACCGGTTTGAACCGAGCTGGTTTGTCGCGTGCTCTGTCGACCAGAAACACCCCAAAGATAGACACCGTCCATAAAATCGTCAAAGCCTGCGGCGTGCGGCTTCAATTCACCGCTTGCGCGTAGGCAAGAACCCATGCTCTACGTCGCCTTCATCCACAGGGACAAGGAACCCGGATTCGGCATCAGCTTCCCCGACTTTCCGGGCTGTGTATCTACCGGTGATACGGCCAACGAGGCCCTAAGGCGCGGTGCCAGTGCGTTGGCATTTCACATCGAGGGAATGCTTCAGGATGGTGAGGCTATCCCGGCGCCACGGTCTCTTCAGGCGATCGAAGAAGACCCGAGCATGACAGAATGGCGGAAGGGAGCGTCCATCGGTTTCGTGCCCGCCCAATAACTAACTGCTGATCACCGGACCCAGGTCCGGCATCTCGGACAGGAGCCGACCGTAGCCCGTGATGGCCTGGCGGAAGCCCAGGCGTAGCTGGGTTTCCCAGCTACGGGCGGTGAGGGGGTAGATCACCGGCACGCCCACGCTGTTCTCGATGTCTTCGAGGACGTCCAGGACCTTCCAGGCGGAGCCCAGCAGGTACAGGGCCTCGGCGCCGGGGTGACGGCGGAACGACTGCTTCAAGTGCTCGGCGATGTCGGTGGCCGGGATGTTGGGCACCTCGTGGAAAGGCGCGTCCATGCCCTCCATGGCGATGACGTCGAAGCCGGCCTCCCGCAAGTACTGGGCGAAGATGTTGTTGAGGTTGTCGGGCAGGTAGGTGCCGCCGAGCAGCCGCTTGATCCCCAACGCCCTCATGGCGCGCACGTGGTTCTGCCCGGAGGTGAACATGGGCACGCCGTACTTCTCCTCCCAGCCCCGGATGACCCGGCTTTCACCGTCGAACCCCAGGATCATGAAGGGCGGGGCGCCGAGCACACGGATCAGGTCAGGCTTCTCACCCATGAGACCGGCAGCCTTGGCCTCGTAGCCCGGAATCGAGCGGGCGAACTCTTCCTCGGTCCCTTCCTGGAAGTCCATGGTGACGTGGACGAGCTTGATGGCCGGCGGCAGCCGGCGGTCGAGTTCGTTGTCGCCGAGGGTCCCGGTGCGGTTGGTCGGCCAGACGGAGCCCACCACGAATTCACGGTCCTGCTGTGCCATGCCCGCTCAGTCCTCGTACGGCAAGTGGGACTCGTCGGTGGATGCCCAGCCAGCGCGGCTGTCCCAGTACCGGTGCGCCGACGGGCTCTCACCGGGCTCGTCGTCGAGGCTGCCCGCCGGAACGGTCATGCGCGAGCCGTCACGGGTGGGACGCGCCACCGGGCAGTTGCACTTGGAGCAGATGGCGATGGCAAAGGCGCGGGCCTCGGGCATGTCCCACCGGGAGATCACGTCCTCACCGGAGACCCACTTGAACTGCTCCGGCGGCACCGAGATGTTGCTGGACTTGACCCCGCCCGTGGCCTTCCGGCAACGCATGCAGTAGCAATGGGCGAAGCGGATGAACGGGGGGCTTATCTCGTAACGGACAGCCTTGCAAAGACAACTTCCCTGTAGTGTCTCCTCTGGCATTTTCTCCTCCGGGTGTAGCGCGGGTTTCCCCGGCCTACTCGCGCGGCAACTCGTAGCTGATCATCCAGCCGATGCCGAACCGGTCGGTCCAACTGCCGAAGTAGGCACCCCAAAAGGTTTCCTGCATCGGCATCGTGACCGTGCCTCCCTCCGAGAGTCTCGCAAAAACCTCGTCGCAGTGCTCCCTGCTCTCGCCGTCGATGGATATCGAGAAGTTGGTCCCCCGAACCGGAGGCGGACCGAAGGCGGAGGCGCTGTCGCTTCCCATCAGAAAGCCCGATCCAACGGGCAGGGCGACGTGCATGATGCGGTCCTTCTCCCCCTCCGCCACGTTCATGTCCGGAGGCCCGTCGCCGAAGGTCTGCAGCATCTCGTACTCGCCGCCGAACACCGAACGGTACAACTCGAACGCCTCCCGGCAATTGCCGTCGAAGAAAAGATAGGTATTGAGCGACATTGTAACCTTTCCTTACTAGAACCCGTATAACCGCGCGGGGTTGCTCTCCAGGATCGCGCTCTTCCCCGACTCGCTTATGTCGTCCCGGTCCAGCAGGGTCTTGGCCGCGAACCGCTCCCGGTCCGAGTGGGGCATGTCGGAGCCGAAGACGATCTGGCCCTCCCCCACCAGGTCCATGACCTGGGGCAGCAGGCTGTCCTCCACCTCGGCGCTCCAGAAGAGGTTGCCGCCACGGACGTAGGCATCGGGCTCAGCAGCGGCGTTGACCTTGATCTCGGGGTAGAGGCTCGCCATGGTCCGGGCGTAGGGAAAGCGGTGGTTCAGGCGGTCCATAACGAACGGGATCCACAGGCAGCCGCCCTCCAGGAAGACCACCCGGAGGTTCGGGAACCGGTCCAGCAGGCCGCCGGTGATGAAGGCGACGAACCCCATCATGAGCGGCATGAGGAACGCCGTGATCCACGACGGGTAGAGGTCGCTGTAAAGGTTGTTGAAAGACGGCCAGGACCAGCCCACGTGCACCCCCAGGGTCAGGTCCGCCTCCGCCATGGCCTCGTAGAACGGCAGCAGCGTGGGGTCGTCGAGCATCCGGTCGCCGGCGGTGCCCAGCACCATGATCGCCGAGGCGCCGAGGCTCCCGGCCTCCCGCACCACGCGCACGGCCCCGGGCACGTCGTCCAGGTTGACCACGCCGGCCCACTTGAGCCGCTCGTTGCCGGAGAGCGTGTCGCCCATCCAGCGATTGTACGACGAGCACAGGGCGGTGGCGAGGGCCGGGTCGGAGGCCAGCGGATAGGCGAGGAAGAGCGTCGGATAGATGACCTGGACGTCGATGTTCTCGGCGTCCAGCGCCTCGATGCGGGCGTTCACGTCGGTCAGTTCCTGGCTGTCCAGGCTGTCGAGGAGTTCCCCCTCGATGAACGCGCCCAGCCGGGTAGGCATGCCGTCCACCCGGGCCGGCGTGCTCAGGTTGTTGCAGCCCGTGCCCGCGCGCCGCGGGAAGACCTGGTCGTCGATCTTCCAGCAGGAGCGCTCCTCCGAGGTCACGATCACCGGCCGCCGGGAGCGGAACGCCGGGTCCAGATACCTGTCGTCGAACGTCGCCGGGTGCTCGTTCACGTGACCGTCCGCATCGATGACTCGCATAGACAATGACCCTTTACCGATCTGGTGTTCCCCGTCGGGGCCGGTACAGCGGGCGCGGTGCGCTCCGCCCGTTTCCTCAGAGCGCGTAGAGCCGCGCCGGGTTGCTCTCCAGGATCGCGCTCTTCCCCGATTCGGTGACGTCGTCCCGTTCCAGCAGCGTCTTGGCGGCATAGCGCTCACGGTCCGAGTGGGGCATGTCGGAGCCGTAGACGATCTGGCCCTCCCCCACGAGGTCCAGCACCCGCGGCAGCATGTCGTCCTCCACCTCCGCGCTCCAGTACAGGTTGCCGCGCTTGAGGTATTCGCTGGGCTCGGCCGCGGCGTTGACCTTGATGTGCGGGTAGAGGTTCGCCAGCCGGTGGGCATGCGGATACCGGTGGTTGAGGCGGTCGAGGATGAAAGGGATCCACAGGCAGCCGGCCTCCAGGAAGACGACTCGCAGGTTCGGGAACCGGTCCAGGAGGCCGCCGGTCATGAAGGCGACGAAGCCCATCAGGAGCGGCATGGTGAACGCGGTGATCCAGGAGGGATAGAGCTCGCTGTAGAGGTTGTTGAGCGATGGACACGACCATCCCACGTGCACCCCCAGGGTCAGGTCCGTCTCCGCCATGGCCTCGTAGAACGGCAGGAACATGGGGTTGTCGAGCATGTGGTCGCCCGCGGTCCCCAGCACCATGATGCTCGAAGCCCCGAGGCTCTTGGCCTCGTACACCACCTGCACGGCTCCGGACACGTCTTCCAGGTTGACCACGCCGGCCCACTTGAGACGATCGCTCCCCGAAAGCGTATCGCCCATCCAGCGATTGTACGACGAGCACAGAGCCGTCATGAAGGCCGGTTCGGTGGTCAGCGGATAGGCCAGGAAGAGCGTCGGATAGATGACCTGGACGTCGATGTCCTCGGCATCCATGGCCTCCAGACGCGCGTTCAGGTCCGTCAGTTCCTGGCTGTCGAGGCTGTCCAGGTTCTTTCCCTCGATCAGCGCTCCGTGCCGGGTGGGCTTGCCGTCAACCCGGGCCGGGGTGCTGAAGTTGTTGCAACCGAGGCCCGACCGCCGTGGAACGACCTGTTCGCCGATCATCCAGTAGAACATTCCCCCAGAGCCCACGATGGCCGGCCGCCGGGAACGGAACGCCGGGTCCAGGTACTTGTCGTCGAAGGTCGCGGGGCACTCGTTCACATGACCGTCTGCATCGATGATTCGCATGGCCGTACCCTTTGCCGATTTCGGGCTTCAAGTCAAGCCAATGGCGGAGACACGTTCCAGGCTCCCGGGCGAGCGCCTATTTGAAGTTAGTCATAAACTTAAGCTATATTCAGATCATGATTCGGATCAACATAGCTGACGCAAAGGCCAATCTATCCCGGTACCTCGCTAGCGTGGAAGACGGGGAAACCATCCTTGTTTGCCGCCGAAACATGCCGGTGGCCGAGATCCGGCCTGTCGCAAGGCCGGCGACGGAACCGAGACCCGTAGGGATCGATCGGGGCATGACGATCCCCTCGTCCTTCTTCGATCCGCTGCCGGATGAATTGCTCGACGCGTTCGAAGGAAAACACGGCCCCGCGTGAGACTCCTGCTGGACACCTGCACTTTCCTTTGGCTGGCAGCCGATGCGCCGGAGCTGACCACGGCAGCACGTCAGGGTTGCAGCGACCCCGGAAACGAGATCTTTCTGAGCGCCCTCTCGGCTTGGGAGATCGCCATCAAACATCGGCTGGGCCGTTTGCCGTTACCAGAGGCCCCGAACCGATACGTCACCAGCAGGCGGCAATGGTTGCGGATCGAGGCACTGCCATTCGACGAAGCCTGTGCCGCGCATGACGTCCTCCTCCCCCCGCATCATCGGGATCCGTTCGACAGAGGGCTAGTCTCACAAGCCATTCTCAACGGCATGACCATCGTGACACCGGACGAAACCATCGCCCGCTATCCGGCCCCGGTTCTCTGGTAGGACGGTCGCCCTTGGCGTCCTTTTCGATCTCACCGGATCGTGTTACGCTCCCGGCCATCACCGCAGCCGGGAGGACCCATGCAGCTCATCGAGCGCTTGTTCAACAAGAAGGACCACGGCGTGGCCGGGTTCCTCGCCCACCCGCAACGGACCGAGCCGGGGCCGGCCCTGCTGCTGATCCACCCCAAGGGTGGATTGACGGACTACATCAAGATCGAGGCGCGCAAGTTCGCCGCCCTGGGCTACAGCACCTTCGCGCCCAACGTCTTCGAGCAACTGGGATATCCGGAGCCCACGCACATCGTCAGCGGCGCCGAGATCCAGGCCAGGACCTCCGACGACCAGTTCGACCAGGCACTCACCGAGAGCTGGCGGTTCCTGCTCTCGCAGCCGCACGTGGACAACAAGCGCGTCGCGGTGTCCGGCTACTGCATGGGCGGCCGCATCGCCATCAACTTCGTCGCGGCGACGCCGGAGGTGCGGGCGTTCGTGGGCTATTATCCCACGGTGCGGGACGAGCCTCCCACGGAGATGCGGCCCATCCCGCCCTGGGAGAAGGCCAGGCTCATCCGCTGTCCTTCCATCAATCTCTACGGGGCGGACGACGTGGTCACCAACATCGCGGTCCAGGACAAGATGATGTACGCGTTCCGGGAGAACGGCCAGCCGCTGGAATGGCATTTCTTCCCATTCGGCGGGCACGGGTTCGTGGACCCGGGCGCGGTGGGCTATCACGCCCATGCCGCCGAGCTGGCCTGGCCCATGGTGGTGGACTTCATGGAGCGCGAGCTCCAGTGGGCGCCCGAGCCCTGAGCGTGGTCCCGTGAACCACCCGTCGCGCCCCGGAACGGCCTCCCGATCCGGAGTCGACACCTGAAGACAGGAAAGGAGCCTCCATGGCGCGGTTCGTATCCGACAGCCTTCCCGACGACGCGCTGGCGCTGTTGCGGCCCGGCAACCTGGCCGAGAAGCAGAATCGCGTGGTGCAGATCATCACCACGGACGAGGAAGGCTGGGGCAACGCGGGCATGTTGGGCTATGCCGATATCCTCGCCAAGGATGCGCGCAATCTCGATCTGGCGACCTGGGGCGACGGCGAATGCGCCGCGGATCTCAGACGAAACGGCCGCATCACCCTGCTGGTCATTGACGACGACATGGCCTACTACGTCAAGGGGCATGCCCGTGAGGTTCAGGTCGAAGGGGATCCGCTCACCGACGTGAACGACGCTGGCGGCCATTCCGCCCTTGCCTACTTCCACATCAGCGAGCTCCGGGTGTTCGAGGACCGGATTCCCACCGCCCGGGTACTCGGCGGCGTCACCTTCGAGGGGTCGGAGTCCGAGCAGATGGCGCACGACGCCATCCTGAAGAAGCTCGCTTCCATCTAGCGTCCCGTACGGTCCATTTGAAGGCGCCCAGCCCGACACGACCGCGAACATGGCCCATCGCGTATCCTTCGGTTTGACCCCGATCCAGACCGGGGTCGACTTCGACCACATCCGTGAGGTGGTGCTCCGAGCGGAGGAGCTGGGCTTCGACTCGGTGTGGCTGAACGATCACTTCTTCACATCCAGGTTCTTCCATCCTCTGCCGCCGCCCACCGCCCCTTTCTACGAGTCCTGGGTGACGGTCTCGGCGTTGGCGCCGCTGACCCGCCGCGTCCGCATCGGCACCCTCTGCTCCAATGTGTCGTTCCGCAATCCCGCACTGCTGGCGAAGATGGCCGCGTGCCTGGATGTCATCAGTGGAGGGCGCCTCGAGCTCGGCATGGGAGCCGGCTGGTTCGAGGAGGAGCACACCGCCTACGGTTTTGCCTTTCCGGACATGGCGCAACGGGCGCAGCAATTGACCGAGGCCGTGGAGATCGTCAAGCGCATGTGGGCGGAGGAGACGGTCACGTTCAACGGCAAATACTTCCGTACGGACAACGCCTATTGCAGCCCCAAGCCGCTGCAGACGCCCCGGCCACCCATCACCATCGGCGCCCGCGGGTCGCGGACCATGCTGCGGGTGGCGGCGCGGTGCGCCGACCGCTGGAACATCCAGACGCCCATCAGCCCGGCGCAGTACCGGCGAAAGCTCGATTTCCTCGAAAGGCACTGCGAAGAGGCGGGGCGCGATCCCGCGGAGATCGGACGCTCGCTGTGGGCAGGCACGATCATCGGCGAGGACAGGGAGGCATACACTCGCGCCGCCGAGGCGCTGGCGCTGCCGCACACGGCCTACCTGGATGCCCGCATCGCCGGGACCCCGGAGGAGTGCATCCAGCGTATCCAAGGATTCCTGGAACTTGGCGTCACGGAGTTTGTCCATTACTTTACCCACGACGAGCTTCGCAGCGTCGAACTCTTCGCGACAAAAGTCATACCTGCGTTCAGGTGAACGCGACCAAGCCACAAACCGATCAAGGAAGGAGAGAGACCGGATGGCACAGGAATCAACAGGACTACCGACGGAACCGGACCTTTCGGCGGACGTTGTCATTATCGGATCGGGCGCCACCGGGTTGCCCGCGGCCATCGTGGCGGCGGACGCGGGCGCGTCCGTCCTGGTGGTGGAGACCAACTACGACGTGGGCGGCCATGCCATCATCAGCGGCGGCAACGTGCCCCTGGGCGGGGGCACCAGCGTGCAGCGCCAGTACGGCATCGAAGACTCGCCGGACACGGTCTTCGCCGACCTCACGGACTGGTCGGTGGTACAGGTCAACGGTTCCCCGGACTACCGCTACAGCGACCGCGCCGTGATCCGCGCCTTCGCCGACCATTGTGCGGAAACCTATGAATTCCTGGTAGCCAACGGCGTGAAATTCAAGGAGGGTCCGCCCGACAGTCGGGGCGCTCACTCCACTGGCAACTCGGCGCACCGGGAGAACCATACCTACTGGGAGCACGGCGCCGGCTTGGCCAGTCCCAACGCCCGGCCCGGCACTGGCCTTGTGCGGCCCCTGGAGAACAGCGCGCGGGAGAAGGGCGTCAAGTTCCTGCTGAACTACAAGATGTCCTCCATCATCCGGGAAGGGACGTCCGGGCGGGTCGTCGGTGTCACCGCCGAGCACACGCCCACCGTCATGCCGGGAAGCACCACCCCGCTCAAGAGCTATCGCTCCGACGGCAACATCGACCGCACCGACCCGAGCTTGACCATCCGTGCCCACAAGGCGGTCGTCGTCGCCACCGGCGGCAGCACCAGCAACGTGAACTTCCGGCGCATGTTCGACCCCCGGCTCACCGACGTCTACCAAGTGGCGGGCGAGCCCTACACCTACCAGGACGGCAGCGGCGAGCTCGCCGCCATGGCCGTGGGCGCGTCCCTGTGGGGCTTGGCCAACCAGGTCCTGGAGAACGGCGACAACATCCGGGTGCAGCGCGCCCTGGGCACGCGCTGGAACTATTTCCCGTGGGAGCTGGAGAGCCCCATCTTCCCGCTGGTGCGCGCCGCGGGCTTGGCCGTGAAGGACTGGCACGACCTGATCCTTGTCAACCAGGTGGGCGAGCGCTTCTACGACGAGACCCAGGGCGACTATCCCGAGGGCAACAAGCACAAGGACATCGACCCGTACACGCCCGGAGACCACCGCAACACCCACATCGAGTACGACCCCCACCACTCCAACTTCTTCAACGCCGCGGTGGCCATGAACGCGGCCTCCAAGCCGCCCGACTACTCGGGCGGACCGGTATGGGCCATCTTCGACGCCGACGCGGTGGAACGCGAGGGCTGGAACGTCACCCCGCCCTACGTCGACCCGGACGGCTACTTCTTCACCGCCGACACCCTGGAGGACCTGGCCGCCGCCATCGAGAACCCCTGGCAGGCCGCGCCCATGAGCGGCGCCGTCCTGGAGGCCACGGTGCGGCGCTACAACAGCTTCGTGGACTCCGGCACGGACAAGGACTTCGGCAAGCCCTCCCCCAAGTACAAGATCGAAAACCCGCCCTTCTACGCCGCCTGGGGCACTCCGCTGGTCCACGACAGCCGCGCCGGCCTGCGCATCAACGAAAAGTGCCAGGTGCTCGACATGAACGGCGAGATCATCCCCGGCCTCTACTGCGGCGGCGAGTCCGCCGGCGGCTTCAACCAGCACGGCATGGGCCGCTGCACCGTGCAGGGTTACATCGCCGGGAGGGAGTCGGCGGCGGAGTCGCCGCACGGCCTTTGACAAGCATGGTCATTAGCGAGATAAATGGGCCTTCAAATTGATTCAGGGCATAGGAGGAACCGTCATGGAAGAAGCCATCATCTCCGCGGACTCACACGTGATCGAGGTCCCCGACCTCTGGGAGAAGGGGTTGCCGTCGTCCCTTCGGGACCGGGCGCCCAAGGCCTACTTCGACGAGGGGCGTGACGCCTGGATGTTCGGCGGCCCGGACGTGATCCCGCAGGCCGTGGGCGGGCTTTTCATGGCCGGGCAGCGGCCGGAGCAGGTGGAGGAGTTTCGCCGGGCCGGCTTCTCGGTGGCGCGGCCCGGGGGCTGGGACCCGGTGGAGCGCGTCAAGGACATGGCCATCGACGGCGTGTCGGGCGAGGTGCTTTACCCCAGCTTGGGACTCGGGTTCTTCTGCGTCGATGACGTAAAGCTGCAGGAAGGCCTGTTCCGCACCTACAACGACTGGCTCATCGAATACTGCCAGGGAGCTCCCGACCGGCTCTTCGGCATAGCGCTGATCTCCGCCTTCGACATGGACCACGCGGTGGCCGAGATGGAACGCTGCAGGAAGGCCGGAATGCTCGGCACCCTGATCTGGCAGGTGCCCCACCCCGACCTGCCGTTCACCTCGGACCACTACGAGCGCTACTGGGCGGCCTCCCAGGACCTCGACATGCCGGTGCACCTGCACATCCTCACGGGCTTCGGCGACAGCATGCACCGCCAGACGTCCACGGGCATGAAGCGCTACCGCATCGGCGTTGAGCAGACCCGCGAGATCGAGGACGCGCTCTTCGACATCATCTTCTCCGGCGTGCTCGAGCGCTATCCCAAGCTCAAGGTCGTCTCGGTGGAGAACGAGATCGGCTGGATGCCCTTCTGGCTCGGCCAGTGCGACAAGAACTTCCGGCGCCACCGCCACGCCCAGCCCCTGTCCATCGACAAGCTGCCCAGCGAGTACTTCAACCGGCAGGTCTACGCCACCTTCTTCAACGACCATATCGGCGGCCGCCTGTTCGGTTGGTGGGGCGCGGACAACTGCATGTGGTCCAACGACTACCCGCACCAGAACTCGACCTGGCCCAACTCCCGCGACGTCATCGCGCGCGACATGGACGGCCTCGATGCCGGCGACCGGTCCAAGCTCCTCACCACCAACGTGGCGAGACTCTACAATCTGAACGTGTCGCCGCTCGTGAACGCGGCGTAGTCCAACAACAATCCCCAACAATCTTGATGGTGATGGGCGCCAGACTTCCGCGCGGCCCATCACCATCAACGGACTCACGGCCCGTTCAGGATGATCTCCCGGATCAACTTGTCATCCGCCTTGACCGGTCGCGGCTTGGCCGGTCGCGGCAGACCCAACACCGGCTTTGCATTGACCAGATAACGCTTCGCCTCGACCATTGCCGTGGAGCTCCGTAACGGACCCTGCCGACCTTGTGTGTTCCCACTGCCCTCGCCCACCATGAACACCAGTGACGCGAACGCGATAATGGCGGTCACCAGCCGGCAACGACGTTCCACCCGTTTCCTTGCCATCATCCGACTCTCCCTGGATCTCGCGAGAGCCAGCGACGATACCCGTCGAAGTCGTCGTCGAATCCATTTGCCGTGGTGTATGCGGGTTCCTGTCCGCCATGAGCACGGATCAACAAGTCGCGGAAAGGTCCGTAGTAGTCCGAAAGACCCAGTCGCGACGCGTATGCGAGTCCATTCTCAATGGCCAGTTGATCCCTCGGGCACCTCTTCATGTAGCCAAGCAGTTCCTCCAGGTACCCGCTGTCGACGATCAACCGTCTCATCGAGTCTCCGTTCCGGGACTTCGCGGCGGTGGCATTCCACTTCAAACCGATCCCATTCGACTGAACCTGAAAGCGAAGGAACACGGCCCACCATTGGTCCGAATATGGCTGAAGTCCCTCCCGGAGCAACTCACTGACAAGATCAAAGATCTCGTTGTCCTCCGCCGCCAAGTGCGTCGACAAGGATCCGAAACAGACTCCCGTCTGATAGAGGTAGGCCGCTACCAGCGACCCCCAATCATCTTCGGAAACCGGCGCCGCCGGTTTCCGCAACAATTGATCGATGAGCTGATTCCGGATCAGAAACTCCCATCTGCTCTTGAGAATATCGGGTGCTTGGAAGGCACATTCGCGCTCGAGTATAGCCGTCTTGATCTCCCAGCAAAGCCGTTCCGCCGAGAACGACCATGGGTAGGGGAGCATGTTGAACGCAGCCTGGGCGATCTCCCGCTCAAGCTGCTGCTTGACTCGCTTGCCGCTGTTCACCCGGACCGCGGCAAGGGTGTTCCGACAAACGCCCACCTTGCGGGCGACTACATCCAGAGCGGACTTCTGCTTCGCAGTGGTTCGCGTGTGGCGCACCATGGCGACGATATTCTGCTGAGGGGTATTGACGATTGCCATGAAGACTCCCCGCTCAAGGCCGGTTTGAGCAGATCCTTCAACGATCCACCCTTGTTTCCACGCTCAACATCCCAGCCACGACCCATGACCGACCCATCCTACGGCTGCCACGGCAACGACACAAGGTAAAGCAGTGACAATACTTCCCAAGAATTTGGTACCCTACACCATCTCCTCCAGCAGCCGCCCGTAACCCATCACGTGCTCGTTCACGTGAAGTCGTTTCTGGATGGCCCATACCCGCGCGGGGACCGGGTGCACCACCGGCACTTGGAGGTCCTGCTCCAGCAGCTCGATGATGTCCAGCGTGCGCCAGCCGGAGCCGAGCATGTAGATGGCGTCCACGCCCTTGTGCTTGAGGAACAGGTTGCGCGTGTGCGCGTAGACTTCCTGCCCGGCGAGCTTGCCCACGTCCTCGAAGTCCACCGGAATGCCTTCCATGGCCAGCACGTCGAAGCCCGCCTCCACGAAATACTTGGCGAAGGTGTCGTTGATCTTGCCGGTGAAGTAGGTGACGCCGAGGATCTTTTTTGCCTTGAGCGCCTTGAGGGCCTCGATCTGGGTCTGGCCCGCCGTGACCATGGGGACCTTGTACTTGCGCTCCCACGCACGGATGGTACGCCGTTCGCCCTTGACTCCCTGGAACATGAAGGGCGGGGCGCCCTCCGGGTGGATGAGGTCGACTCCGTAGCCGGCCAGCTCGGCCACCCGTTCCTCGTAGGCCTTCATGGCCTGCTGGAACTCGTCCGCGGTGCCGCGCTGGAAGCCGATGAAGAGAGGGATGATGCCGATGCCCTCGGGCATCATGCGGATGAATTCCTCCAGGGACCCCGGACGCATGGTGGGCTTGACCACGCCGATGGTGCCGCGCCAGCTCGTGTATGCCATTCAAGACTCCTTCTCGATTGAAGATCGAACCATTCGGACGCTATCGGAAGCCCTGCAGTTTTTCAACTCGCGCTCCCGCCACCCCGCGCCCCCGCGGACGTCATTCCCGCGGAACAGGCTGTGTCAAAACACCATTCAAGAGAGGCAACAACCCCCAGAAACGTCATTCCCGCGAAAGCGGGAATCCAGGAGGGGTAGAGCGGGGAAACGCCGCTGTAGCGCCCTGCCACCACCCCTG